>NZ_JBFDVL010000005.1:0-306035 GCF_041008415.1 Staphylococcus cohnii species complex 1663 | reverse complement strand
GTACTATTATCGTTTGTAGAATCAGAAGTTGATTCATCAGAAGCGACCTCAGAGTCAGCAACATCAGAAGCATTATCATCTTGAGCAACATTAGCGTTATCATCATTCTGATCTGCTACGTTAGTGCTGTCGGTTTTCACATCAGTACTTATAGAAACATCATTATTTACTGCTTGGGCATCTGTATTTTTATTGCTGTCAGAATTATTTTGATTTTCTTGATTTTGTGTAGAATATGTATTTTGACTTGATGTGTCTTTGTTTAGTTCGTCTAATTGTGCATCATAATTTTCAGGTTCATCTGACTTGAGTTCTTGCACTTGACTTGGATCATTGTATGTTTGTGTCCCTGAAATATTTGTCGTTGGATTACTAACTTCAGATTTTATTTCTTCGCTTTGCTTTAAGGTATTTTCATCATTCAACACATTTTTATTTGATTTCTGATTTTGTGTATTATCAGCTGCATGTGCATAATGGGTTGTCAAAGCTGTACCAGCTAACGTCAATGCAACTATTGAAGGTACCTTATAATTCAACTTTTTATTAGTCATTTAACTGCCCCTTTTATTATTAATATTTAATACCATTATAATACGAAGATAGTTTAATTGAATTGATTTCATAGATTTGTAATATAAAATTAATCTTATTAAGACACTAAAAAAGTAGAAATAATTTAAGAAAAGGCGGAAATACGCCTAATTTTAAATATATTAAAATATTACACTCTTTGGAATATTACATAATAAAGATGTACATTAACTGCAACTTTATTAAATTATTTAGTTCAAATTGTTTTATTCATTAAAATATGTTCAATATTTTCTTCTAAGAAAATATCACCTGAAGCTTTATAACCTAAAGATTCATAAAAGCGTTGTGCATGGCATTGGGCATTAAGCGTTAACATATTATACCCTTGTTCTTTTGCTACTGTTTCAATAAAAAGCATTAAAGCTTTGCCATGACCTGATTTTCTATGTGATGGTAAAATTGCTACGCGCTCAATTTTTGCTCCATTTTGATAGGGTCTAAACCTTCCAGTTGCAAAAGGGGAGTGTAGTTCATCATAACCTATGACATGAGTAGCGGTAGATTCAAATTGATCTATTTCATTTTCAAGCGGGACTCCTTGTTCATGAACAAAAACTGCTTTTCTAATTTCGTATGCATCATCCAACATTTTAGATGTAGTAACCACTTCGAACATGATAAAACCTCATTTCTTTTGAATATAATAAAACTACCCTATCACATTTATAATGTAATAGGGTAGTTATTTAATGTATTATTGAGCTTCTTGACGTACTAATGCAGTATATTGCCAAAAAATTCTCATTTGTGCAATATTCCAATTGTTCATCCCCATAGTAAAACCTGACGGCCTAAATAAATTGACGTCTGTTACTTCAAGGGCTGCTGCAATTAAATATTGTAGTGGTACACTAAGTTCTTTCATTGTTTCCGTTATACCATTTTGGTCATAAACCCAAGAAAAAGGTAGTTCTGATTCAAAAACATCAACTTTATCAAAAATTTCGGGTAGTGCTACGATATAACATGCACCGTCTACAACAGGGTTGGTTTCACTATCCTTGTAGTAGATTCGTAAAGCTTCATAGTTTTCACGATGTGCGTGATTAACATAGAAAAATTCATTTCTAAAAAGTGCCATATCCTTACTATGGATTAATTGTTGTTCTAAAACGTTAAACATACCGTTTATATTCGCTAATTTTTCATATGTTTTTCGTGACATGTCGCGATCTCCTCTCTACAGCTTAATATAGATTTGTTTGTAATTCTTGTGTGTTTTGTTGTTGATTTGGATCCTGCTGCTGTTGGTTAGGATCTATTTGTTGGTTGTAATCAGATTGTTGATTTGAATCGTTCGGTTGCTCTGTCGTTTGGTTATTATCTGTTTGATTCATATTATTTTGTTGATTTTCATTTGTAGAATTTGGATCTTGTGAATTTGAATTATTTTGTTCCGATTGTGAATTTGAATCGTCTTCATCTTCCTCAGAGCTATCTTTTTGATTTTTACGTAATAAACTACTATCAATTTCTGTTTGTGGTACGAGTGTACCATAAAAGTCGATGACACGTTTATTTAAGAAATCGTCTGTATCTTTAATTTTAGGTAAATTTAAATCGCTGCGCAAAAGATTTGCAGTATCTTGTATATTTTTAATATTAGGATTATAGTAATAAACACCATTTAAATAATCATCTTGACCTTCTAGCTGTTTACTTTTAATTTTAACATCATCTTTTAAGTAAGATGTAGCTAGTGCTTTTACTTCTTTGTAACTTAAATTATGCTTCGCGTTTTTACCTACTATTTCAATTACATCATCTAATTTACTGAATGAATCTGCTTTTTGAGCTTTAATAAATAGCTTTTTAATTAAATCCATCTGTCTTTGGCCACGTTTTAAATCTGAATCTTGATGACGTGTTCTAGCGACTGCTAAAGCTTCATCTCCATTTAGTTTTTGGTGACCTTTTTTCACTTTTATTTTTCCTGTATCGTTTGTATTTGGTTCAGAAATATTATATGGAACATCGTATTCAATGCCACCGAGTTCATCAACGGCATCCACGAATGCTTCCATGTTAATTCTTACATAATAATCAACGGGCACATTTAATGTAGCTTCTACTGAATCCATAGAAGCTGTAGGGCCGTTGTATGCATGTGCGTGTGTAATTTTATCATAATAGCCGACTTCGGGAATGTAACTGATTGTATCGCGTGGGATACTTAACATTCGAATTTGTTCTTTATCTGCGTTAAAAGTAGATAATATCATTGCATCAGTTCTTGATTGTTCAGCACTTTGCCCATTCTTTTCACGACCACTATTATCATCGATACCTAAAAATAAAATAGAGATTGGATCTTTAGACGGGTTTACTTTAGATTCACGAATACTTGATTCTCTAGAAGTATCGCTCGTATTCAATGAATGCTCAAATGCACCTTGTGACGATTTAAGTAATAAAACGGCAAATATAACTGGAACAACTACAAGAATTAAAGATAGAAATATTAAAAGGTATTTTAAAAATTTATTCATGTATGAAGCTCCCCATCGTATGTGATTTTGTATATATTACAATATTGATCTAATGTTAAGTTTTTGATTATTTCATTAAATTATTGTAAAGAGAAATTTGTACTATAACTTATAATTTTATAACTAACATTAAAAAATATCAACTAAGAATTTATCCTACTAAAGTTTGAATTATAAATTGGCGTACAGTTGACCATTAAAATATTCTTAATGAAAATAAAAGAAATAATTATTAAGAAAAACGACATGGCTAAAATGATTTATTTATAAACTTACGATATAATTAGCATATGTTAAATGTTATCAATGATTGATAATATTAATATTTTTACTTAAGCAAGTTTTTAAGCAGAGATTTTAAAGTCATAGCGATTTTTGGTATTTATTAAATTAAATCAAAGATAATACCGTATGAATAAATTGTTAATATATTGAAGTTTCAAGGAGGATATAACCATGAAATCAGAATGGTTGGATAAATTAGATGAAAGTTTAGTAAAAAAATTTTATGAAGCACAAACAGAAAAAGAAATAGAAGAAGGGTTTAGCGGAAACCTAACATTTGGCACTGCTGGAATACGTAGTACTTTCGGTTTAGGACCGGGTCGATTGAATGCATTTACAGTCCGCAAAGTTGCATTGGGTTTATCGCAATATTTGAAAGCAAAATTTGATAATCCATCCATCGTAATCCATTTTGACACAAGATTGTTATCGAAAGCATTTTCAGAAGAAATGGCGTCTGTTTTAGCTCAAAATAATATTACTACGATTTTATCAGAAAATTACAAATCCACACCTGAATTATCATTTGCGGTGAGATATTTAAAAACAAGTGCAGGTGTGATGATTACTGCTAGTCATAATCCCAAAAACTATAATGGGATTAAAATATACGATCAAAACGGTGGACAATTATTACCCAATGAATCAGAACATTTAAGTCAATATATTAACGCTATTGAGCATCCACTACAGATTGATAGAGATGATTTTAATTTATTACTCGAAGATAATAAAATCACATATATGTCAAATGAAGTCACTGAAGCTTATAAAAATGAAGTGAAAGATTTAGTAGGGGATATTCCTGAGAAACAAGCTAAAGTCGTACTTACGAGTTTACATGGTACGAGTTTACCTTTGGCTTCTGATATATTATCAGAATTAAACTATGATAACTTTGTTATTGAAAAAGAACAGTCAACCCCAGATGGTAATTTTCCAACTGTAGCGATAGCTAATCCTGAAGATGAGGCTGTTTTTGAACGCGGTATTAAGCTCGCAAACGATACAGATGCACAATTAATTATAGCGACTGATCCTGATGCTGATAGATTGGGTATAATTGAACGTTATAATGACCAAACGTACAGATATTTTAATGGAAATGAAATTGGTATTTTGCTTACTAAATTAAGATTCCAAGATTTAGTAGAAGAAGGTAAGCAACTATACATGATTAAATCTATAGTCACAAGTGAACTTGCGGAAAGATTAGCCTTAGCATTAGATGTAGAAGTGAATAATGTATTAACAGGATTTAAATACATTTCAAATTTATTGGAAACAGAAAGTGCTCATCAAGATAAGCAATTACTAATTGCTTTTGAAGAAAGCCATGGCTATTTAGCAAAGCCATTTTCAAGAGACAAAGATGCAATACAAATGGTTCCTTTATTAATCAAATATAAAAATTTATTAGCGAATAACGGAATGACATTTAAAGATACAATAGAAGATATTTATGCGCATATCGGTGCATATAAAGATAAAACTCTATCACCGACATTTGAAGGCGCAGAAGGCATTGAAAAAATCACTAAAATAATGGATCAATTTAGAAATAAAGATGTTTCAACGATTTGTGGTCTTGAAGTAGCACAAGTTGAGGATTACCAATTAGGTACCATTAAAAATTTAAGAGAGGGTAGTACTGAGGCATTATCATTACCTGAAACCAATTTAATTCGCTTTATTTTTGATGAAGGTTTCATTGCATTGAGACCTTCTGGTACTGAACCTAAAATCAAGTTGTATTTCTCATTAAATATAGAAGATATTGATGCTTTAACAAATCAATTTAAAGAGGAATATATCAATCATATAAAATAACAACAAAGAGGCAACAACATGAAAGTCAACAAATATAAAATAATCATTGTTTTAATCATTTTCATATTTTTGGTTTTAAGTTTTACTGGTTATAGACACTATAAACAAATGAAAGATTATATTAGTCCTTCAAAGATTTCAACCAAGGAAAATGAAAAACAATCATCTAAGAAACAAAAAAAGTTAAAAACAGTCGTTGATCACAAACATCCACAAATTAATAAAATAGATGAATATTTGGAACAAACTCATTTTAATGGTACCATTGCGCTTTTTGAAAAAGGTAAACTTAAATTGAATAAAGGCTATGGTTATCAAGATTTTGAAAAGAGTGAAGAAAATAATGCTAATACGATGTTTTTAATTGGCTCAGCACAAAAATTTTTGACAGGTATCATGTTAAAACAATTAGAAATTGAAGACGAGATTCATATGATGACGCCAGTAAAGCATTATTTAGAATGGTTTGATTCAATTTATCCACTTTCGATTAAGCAACTAATGTTACATCAAAGTGGGTTATATAAATATAAAGCTAATCCAAAATTTAAAGATTTAAATGATGCAACACATGCAATACAACAGAGAGGTATCAACCCTTTAGAATATAATAAATATCAATATAACGATGCTAATTATTTAATATTATCGAAAGTAATAGAGACGGTGACACATAAGTCTTATATGCAGAATTTAAATGAAAGATTAGTGAAACCATATAATTTAGAATATACGGCACGTTATAGTAATTTAAATTTTCAAAAATATATGGCTGTTGGTTATAAAAATGATAAATTAACTGGAAGACGTATTCGTCAAAAACCTAATATATTAAATCAATATGATGGGGCAGGTAACCTTTACATGTCTCCTTATGATATGGGGAAAGTGGTATTAAATTTACAAGACAATAGAATTTTTGACGAAACAACGACCATGCCTTTTATTCATGAAAGTTTGACTACACAATATCCTAGACCATACCGATACGGCTTTTATTCTTTTGCTGATAAAAATAGAATTAATGGCATTTTTTTCGGCAATATATTCACAGTATATTTTAATGATAATTATGTTATTGTACTAGCAACGAATTATGACAACGGCAAAATGAATAATGAATATAAAATGAAACATATTTACTTTAAGTTATTACATCAAGATGGTCATTATAATAGAGTAAAACAGTTGTATTGAAAGGGAATAGTGATAGGTGTGTGTTAATATCACTGATTAAAACATAACCGTCAATTTCTATCAAACCACGATAGAAATTGACGGTTTTTCTTTTATAATAAGTTGTTTATGTTTTGAGGACAAATTATAGTTCATGTTTCGCAAAATGCATGCTTTTTATACGGTAATGTTAATTAGAGATAAATACATGCATGATATATCTCGCTAAATTAGTTTGTCCATGGATTTCCTTAGAAAAGGTGTGTTAGTTTTTCTGCAAAATAAATACTTTTTTGTTTTGTAAGATGCAGACTGGATTGTCGTAGATATGATTAATTACGAATCTGAGTTCATACATATGATCAAAAATTGTAAATAATAAAAGATGAGTCAAGCGATTTGTGTATTAAAATTTTACTTACAATACTTTAAAGCATCGATAAACATCTGCTTAAAGATATTTGCTTGTACTGACATTACTACGGTTGTATTAGGAAATTGAGATTTGAAGTCAACTACTGAAGCACCCTTGGTTAATTTGCCATCTGTTTCAATTTGCACATCAGCTTCTCGTACAACAAAGTGTTCTGGATGCAGTAGATAAAGCAATGTATAAGCATCGTATACATTAATACCTTTTTCAAAATCGTCTCCTCTATAATGTTTGAATAACTGATGCAACATCTTACCAGTCTCGTTGATTGATTTTAGTTCATTAATTGTTTCATGTGTCAAACTAGAACTTCTAGCAACATCTAATCCTATCATTGTTATAGGTAGGCCAGAATTAAATACGATTTGAGCAGCTTCAGGATCACAATAAATGTTAAATTCAGCTAATGGTGTTACATTACCTCGAGATGCTGAGCCACCCATTAATACAATTTCTTTAATGTATGCTTTCACTTCAGGATAAGTCATTAATAATAATGCAATATTCGTTAATGGGCCAATAGGAATAAGTGTGATAGGCGTTTCGCTTTTGAGTAAAACATCTCGCATGGCCTCAACAGCATGAGTAGAATCGAGATCACTTTCATTGATTTCTGGGAAAGTATATCCTTCCATTCCCGATTCACCATGTACTTCACTTGCATCTACAATAGCTGATAAAAGTGGTTGTGAAGCACCTCTATGTACAGGTACATCGCTATTAAAGAAACGTTTGATTTTTAATGCATTAGCAGTTGTTTTTTCGATTCCAACATTACCATTGACTGTAGAAATCATTTTCAAATCAAATTCTGGATGGTTTAAAGCAAAACTAATCGCTGCTGCATCATCAATACCTGGGTCTGTATCAATAATAATTGGTTGTTTCATAATTATCTAATCCTCCTGTTACAAAAATAGCATTATCAATTATATTCTACATCTTTTGGAGAAAGAAATGTTACAAAGTAAATTATTTAATGAAAGGTATAGGTGAGATGGATACGTGAATAAAAAAAAGACTTCTCTTTCGAGAAGTCTTTTTGGGATTATAAGTGGCTTGAGTGTCCACCTTGCATTACCCAATACGTACCAATAACTGTAATTAGAGTAATGATAACCGCAAATATAACTTTAAACCCTTGTACATTTCCATCTTTACCTTCAGTTAAGTGCATGAACATTAATAATTGTACTGCAGCTTGGATAAAGGCAAAGCCAAAGATGATTGTAATCTTAGCATTTAGTGCCATTGATGTGTATAGGGTTACGAATACTGCTAAAATAGTCAAAACGATTGAGCCAATAAAACCTACTGTGTGTTTTACAATTGTATTCATCCGCTAAACACCATCCCTATCATATATACGGCAGTGAAGATGAAGATCCAAACAACATCTAAGAAGTGCCAATATAAACTTACTATAAATAATTTAGGAGCATTATCTTTATTTAATCCACGCATTGCAACTTGAATTAATAGACATGTAATCCAAACAATCCCTAGAGATACGTGGGCACCATGTGTTCCTAAAAGAATAAAGAAACTAGACCAGTAAGAACCAATAGTTAAGTTAACACCTTCTGAGACATAGTGAGCAAACTCATAAATTTCAAAGCCTACGAACACTACTCCGAATAGTAAAGTGATAATCATCCATATTGTCATTAATTTTGCTTTTTCTTGTCTCATATAGTAAATAGAAATACCACAAGTGTAAGAACTAATTAATAACGCAAATGTCATTATTAAAATTAGGGGTAATTCGAACATTTCAGTTGTCATTTTACCGCCATAATCGCCACCGTGTTGAAGCGTTAATAGGGTTGCGAATAGCGTACCGAATAATGAGACTTCCGCTGTAAGGAATACCCAAAAGCCAAGTCTATTTAAATTACCTTCATGCGAACGTTGATCAATAGTGTTTGCATCATGACTCATGACTTACAGCCTCCCTTTCTTTAATACGTGCTTCACGTAAACGTTTTTCGGTTTCTGCTACTTCAGAAGCTGGAATATGATAACCGTGGTCTACTTGGAAACTGCGGTAAATCATAGTACCAAAGATACCTATTAAGCAAATAACGGCTGGAAGTATAGTTTCAAAGACAAGGAAGAATCCACCGATTGTGAAGAAAATTCCCATCCAGAAACCAACTGGCGTATTATTTGGCATATGGATATCAGAATAATTGTGATTATCTAAGTAGTGTCTACCGTGTTCTTTCATATTTACAAATGTATCGTAGTCATTCCAATCTGGTGTAATAGCAAAGTTGTATTTAGGTGGCATTGCTGAAGCAGTTGACCACTCTAATGTACGTCCTAAGCCATCCCAGTTGTCACCAGTAGCTTCACGTGGTGCTTTGAAGAAACTATATACGATACTAGCAACTAAGAACATAAAGCCTAGTGCCATCATTAATGCACCGACAGTAGAGATTGCGTTTAGCAACCACCATCCATCTTCTGGCATATAAGTGTATAAACGACGTGGCATACCATCTAATCCAAGGATGAATTGAGGTAAGAAACAAACGTTAAATCCAATCATGAATAACCAGAAACTCCATTTGTTTAATGTCTCGTTTAACTTAAATCCAGTCATCTTAGGCCACCAGAAAATGAGTGCGCCTAAACAAGCAAATACAACACCAGCTACTAATGTGTAGTGGAAGTGAGCAACTAAGAAGTACGTATTATGGTACTGATAGTCGGCTGCTGCCATTGCAAGCATAACACCAGTTACACCACCAAGTAAGAAGTTAGGAATGAATGCTAATGCGAATAGCATAGGCGATTCAAATGTAATTCTACCTTGATATAAAGTGAATAACCAGTTAAATAATTTAACACCTGTTGGTATACCAATCAGCATAGTTGTGATTGAGAAGAATGAGTTAATTAATGCACCATTACCCATAGTGAAGAAATGGTGAACCCAAACTAAGAAACTAAGGAATGCGATACCTGCTGTTGCCCACACCATACTTTGGTGACCAAACAGACGTTTACGTGCAAATGTTGGAATAATTTCTGAATAAATACCGAATGCCGGTAGGATAACGATATAAACTTCGGGGTGCCCCCATACCCAGAAGAAGTTAGCCCATAGCATTGGCATACCACCATTTGCGACTGTAAAGAATGCAGTATCGAAGATTCTATCTGTTGTAAACAGTGCTAGCGCAACTGTCAATACTGGGAAAGCCAAAATAACGATTAATGCTGTAATGAAAGTAGTAACCGTGAACATTGGCATTTCCATAAATTTCATTGTAGGTGTTTTACATCTAAGTATTGTTACAAAGAAGTTAATACCAGTCATTAGGGTACCTATACCAGAAATCTGTATTGCGATAAGGTAGTAGTTAACCCCAGGTCCTGGACTGAATTCTCCTGCGAGTGGTGCATAGTTAGTCCAACCAGCTGCAGGTGAGCCTCCGATTATAAATGATAGGTTGAATAACAACATACCAGAGAAGAATAACCAGAAACTTACGTTATTTAATACAGGGAATGCAACGTCTCTTGCACCAATTTGAAGAGGTACAATAACATTCCATAAACCAAAGATGAAAGGCATCGCCATAAAGATAATCATTATTACGCCGTGCGTACTAAAGACTTCATTATAGTGATTTCCTTCTAAGAATGTATTATCTGGAATTGCTAATTGTGTACGCATCATTAGGGCATCAATACCACCACGTACGAACATTAATACAGCACAGATTAAATACATAGCACCAATTTTTTTATGGTCAATAGACGTGAACCATTCTCTGTATAGATATTTCCACAATTTAAAGTAAGTAATTACTGCGATTACTGCGATGATAGCAAACGGTGCACCAATCTGCGCCATTGTAATCATCCAGTTACCTTGAACGAGTAATTGATCCCATGGGAAATTCATTAATGTCCACCTCCATGTTCATGGTCTTTTTTCTCAGCTTTAGATGCTTTTTCATCTTTAGCACCTTCTGAGATTTTTTCCATTTCATCCATATTATGTGATTCTTCATCTTTGAATTCACTATCATATGGTTCATTATTGCCTAGAATCATAGCTTTCATACCATGACGTTCATAGTTTGCGTTTGTGATTTGAGGTTTACGTGCAGGTTTATTCGGTTTATCCAATACATCTTTTTTAATTTCTTCAGGTGTATTGAAGTTTGGATCTTTCTGTACGTAATTGAAACGATCATAAGCATGGAAAATATACTCAGGATCAGCTGCTGGATCAACAAACGCCATGTGCGTACCACTGAAAGTTAAGTTTTTATTTTCAGTAGTTGGTAAAAGTTGTTTATCAAAAGTATCTTGATCTAATTTCTTTTGACTTTGAGCATCTTTTACCCAATCCTTAAATTTACTTTGGCTAACAGAATTAACATCAAATGTCTGACGAGCGAATCCTTCACCGTTGAAGTTTGAGTTACGTCCTCGGAACGTACCTTCTTCGCTAGCAGTTAATGTCCAATCCATTGTCATACCAGTCATCGCGTATTTTTGACCACCTAATTGTGGTATCCAGAAACTTGTCATCATATCCATTGATTGGAGTTTGAAGACAACAGGGCGATCTTTAGGTATTGTTAGGTGGTTAACAGTTTCGATTTTTTCTTCAGGATAACTGAAGAACCACTTATAACCAGCGCTTGTTGCATAGACAACAAGTGGATCGTCTTGTTTTTCCGGTTTAGCTTCATACATATAAAGCGATTTTACTGTAGGAATCGCTAAAGCGATAACGATGATCACCGGAATGATAAACCAAATTGTTTCAATTAAAGAATTGTGGTGCATCTTACCAGACTCGTCTGTTTTGTGTAATCTATATTTATATAGGAACAGAGCAAACATGATAAGTACGGCGGCAATAATAACAAGCATGAAGATGATTGAATAAATAATCAAGAACTTCGAGTCACTTGCTACCGGCCCTTTTGGGTTTAAAACTTCTACATTTGAACAACCACTAAGTATAATTAGTGAGCCAAAGAGTAGAAGCAAAGACTTAAATTTTGACACTTTTTTGACCTCCTAATACTACAATTGTAGGGCTTACCATCAATTTTAAGATATTACGCAATATTTACAAGTGTTTGTGCAAAAAAAATTATTGTAAAATTAAAAGAAACCCAACAAACTCAACGTCTGACGGGCTTTCAAAGATTTGTTAAAATTATGTGTACATTTTGTGAAAAGTGTCATATTTTAGGCGATAGGATAATTTCACACCAAAATTAATTGTTTGAAGTGAATTTCATCGTGACATATGTATTCATATACTATTTATTTTACTTCAATATATCTTACTGATTTATTCGTTGCACCTTCTGAATCTTCTACAGTATATTCAATTTTATATTTGCCTTCTTTTTCAGTGTTAATATTTCCATCTACTGAAATTTTGTGCGTTAAGTCACCATCTTCTTTATCATAGGCACGTACGCCATTTAATAAATTATAGTTATTTCCTTTATCGATGATAACATCGTTTGTTCCTTTTAATTCGGGGATAGAATTTTCTGTAGCTTCTGCACTTAGATTAGGTGAAACAAGGGTTGCAGATACCCCGAGTGCTGATAATGACTGCATTAATTTATTCATAACGTAAACCTCCGTATGAGCGTCATTTATTTTTTATCTTAAATACACTATATTTTATTTTGATAGAAATTACATCGTACTATAGTCTTAATATAACGTAATTGTGTAAATTAAGTTATAATTTTTCGAAAAAATTAAGTTAACTGTAATAAATTTTTAAAAAACGTAAAAACTACTAAAGAAAATTGAGTGTTTTTGAATAAAACCTTATTGATGGATGTTTTAATAATTTAAGAACTGTTTTAGGAGATGGTTTAAAAATGAATATGAGCGTGGGAAAGAAATCTGATTTTACGAAAAAAGATTTTGTCTGCTTATCTGGCCATATATGATTTGAATTGAAAAGTATAAAATATTTAACTGAACTTCAGCTTACAAACAATTCTCACTTACGCAATTTGTTCGTTTTGTAAAAAATGATTTGAAGTTTTATATAAGGAAGATAGTAGATCAACACGGCCTATATTTCATAAAAGTAAAATAAACGTCAATTTCTATTGTAATCACCTAGAAATTGACGTTTATTCATTAGTTTGAGATATGAAATCTCAGTTTTGCCTGTTATTAAAATGTTTTTAAATTAAGCGTGTGATTGTTATTCAATACCTCTACGCATTTTTTCGGCCATAAGTGTATTGTTTAATACCATTGTAATAGTCATTGGGCCAACGCCACCAGGTACAGGTGTAATAGCACCAGCAATTTCTTTAACTTCATCATAGGCAATATCACCTTTTAATTTTCCGTTTTCATCTGGTGTATTACCAACATCAATTACAACTGCACCTTCTTTAACATCTTCTTTAGTAACAAGTCCAGGACGTCCAACAGCACTAACGATAATATCAGCGTTTTTTAAATGTTGGTGCATGTCTTTAGTTCTTGAGTGAAGTATCGTTACTGATGCATTTTTTTGTAATAACAGTTTTGATACTGGTTGACCTACAATATGACTTCTACCTATAACAACAGCATCTTTTCCTTCTAAATCAATGTCAGCATGATTTAGCAATTCCATAATACCAAGAGGTGTACAAGGTACAAAAGTTTGTTGGTCAATATATAATTTACCTATATTTTCAGGATGGAATCCATCAACATCTTTAGCGGGGTTAATTGATTCTAGAACTTTTTGTTCGCTAACTTGATCTGGTAGTGGCACTTGAACTAATATGCCACTGACACTGTCATCCTCATTTAAGCGTTGAAGTTCACTTAATACTTTTTCTTCACTAGCACTTTCATCTAAATGTACGATTTCAGAAATCATGCCTATTTTTTCTGCAGCTTTCTTTTTAGAATTCACATAACTTTTACTAGCACCGTCATTACCTACTAATATTACTGATAATTTTGGCGTGTAACCCTTAGTTTGTAAAGCTTCGACTTGATCTTTTAGACCTTGTCTATAATCCTTTGCGATTTGTTTCCCGTCTAAAATTTTTGCGACCATGAAAAAATCCTCCTCCAATGTATGAACTTTACTTAACTTTAACATAATTAACATCATGTTTTTCAACCAAAAGACGAAAATTTAAAGATTTTTTTGCTTTAAAGTTCGATTTTTGATTGAAAAAGCGATTTTTAGTTGTTATGCTATATCTGTAATATACATCTAATAGACGTAACATTTCAAATTTCTGAAAGGGTGTTCATTTTGAAAGTGGTAGTCATAATGGGTAGTTCTTCCGACTGGGAGACTATGAAAGAAAGTTGTCAAATGTTAGAACAACTAGATATACCGTACGAAAAGAAAGTTGTTTCCGCACATCGTACGCCTCAATTAATGTATGAATTTGCAAAAGGAGCTAGAGACAATGGCTATGATGTCATTATTGCAGGTGCTGGTGGAGCAGCACACTTGCCAGGTATGGTTGCTTCAATGACGACATTACCAGTAATTGGTGTGCCAATAGAATCTAAAAGTTTAAAAGGATTAGATTCTCTTCTATCTATTGTCCAAATGCCGGGTGGTATTCCAGTGGCAACGACAGCTATAGGCAAATCTGGAGCCAAAAATGCAGGAATACTTGCTGCAAGAATGCTCAGCATTGGTAATAAAGTTATCCAAAAGAATTTGGAAAATTATGAAAAATTATTGGTTGAGAAAGTGAGTGATATGCAACATGAACTTCAATAAACTGACATTTGGATCAACGATTGGAATTATTGGTGGCGGGCAATTAGGAAAAATGATGGCACAATCTGCACAGAAAATGGGTTATAAAGTTATCGTTTTAGATCCTGATGAAAATTGTCCATGTCAATATGTAGCGCATCAATTTATAAAAGCAAACTATGATGACGAACAATCGCTTATTCAACTAGGTGAATTGTCCGACGTTATCACATATGAGTTTGAGAATATTTCTGCGCATCAATTACAAACATTAGTTTCTCAATATAATATTCCTCAAGGTTATCAAGCTATACAACTGTTACAGGATAGATTGATTGAAAAGCAAACCTTGCAAGGTGCTGGAACTCAAGTAGCACCATTTATAAAATTAACTGACCCAGATGAGTTATCTCAAGCTATAGAAACAATTGGTTTTCCTTTTATGATAAAAACAAGATTTGGTGGATACGACGGAAAAGGACAATTACTTATTACAAATGAAACAGATTTGGACAATGCAAAAGCGTTAATTGAAAAGCAAGAATGTGTCGCTGAAAAATTTTTAAATCTACAAAAAGAAGTTTCTTTAACGGTAACGATTGGTAACAATAATCAAATTACGTACTTCCCGTTACAAGAGAATGAACATCAAAACCAAATATTATTTAAGACTGTTGTGCCTGCACGTGTGGATTCACAAATTGAACAATTAGCACGAAATGAAGTTGAAAAGATCATCAAACATATTCACTTTGTAGGTACGTTTACAGTGGAGTTTTTCATCGATTCAAACAATCAATTGTTTGTGAACGAAATTGCACCTAGACCTCATAATTCAGGACATTATTCAATTGAAGCGTGTGATTATTCGCAGTTTGATACACATATATTAGCAGTGACAGGTCAACACTTACCAGAAAAAATCGAATTATTAAAACCTAGTGTAATGATGAACTTATTAGGAAGAGATTTAGATCTGTTAGAACATAAATTCGGCGATCATCCTGAATGGCATGTACATATTTATGGAAAATCAAGTCGTAAACCTGACCGTAAAATGGGTCATCTTACAATGCTTACAAACAATGTAGAACAAACAGAACAAACTTTACTAAATCATTTTGAAGGGAGACATGGCTAATGTCTTTGTTATATGAAGGAAAAGCGAAAAGAATTTTTTCTACGGCACAATCAGATGTACTTCGAATTGAATATAAGGATGAAGTCACAGCTGGTAATGGTGCCAAAAAAGATTTTATAGAAGGTAAAGGCCGTTTAAATAATCAAATTACTTCTAGAATTTTCAGTCTTATTCAAGATCGTGATATTAATAGTCACTTTATCGAACAACTATCAGAAACTGAACAACTCGTAAAATCTGTAGACATTATTCCATTAGAGGTCGTAGTTAGAAATATTGCTGCAGGCTCTATAACAAAGAGATTAGGCTTTGATAAAGGTCATGAGTTTGAAAGCCCATTAGTTGAATTCTTTTATAAAAACGACGATTTAAATGACCCTTTAATTACAGAAGATCACATACAATTATTAAATATAGCTAGTAAAGATGAAATTGAAAAATTAAAAGATGCAGCAATAACAATTAATTCAGTATTGCTTGAATTAATGGATGATATGGATCTAAGACTCGTAGATTTCAAAATAGAGTTTGGACGTAGCACGAATGGCCAAATTTTATTAGCAGATGAAATTTCACCAGATACATGTCGCATTTGGGATAAATATAGTGATACAAATTTCGATAAAGACGTTTATCGTGAAGATACTGGTTCAATCATAGACACTTATCAAACTTTTCTTAATAAATTGGAGGAACTATAAAATGAAAACAATTGAATTGCATATCACATTACAGCCACAAGTATTAGACACACAAGGACAAGCTTTAAATCGCGCAGTACATGATTTAGGATACACACAAGTTAATGATATACGTGTTGGTAAATTACTGTACATGACAGTTGATGAAGCTACTGATGCTGCAGTTCACAATGTCGTTACAACTTTAAGCGAAAAACTTTTTGCAAACACCGTTATTGAAGAATATAGCTATAAAGTATTGGAAGAAGGGGAGAAAGCATAATGAAATTTGCAGTGCTAAAATTCCCAGGATCCAATTGTGATAGGGACATGTATAATGCAGCATTGAAATCCGGTGTAGAAGCAGAATATGTCGACTATAGAAATACATCTTTAGAAGGTTTTGACGGTGTTTTAATACCTGGTGGTTTCTCTTTTGGTGACTATTTACGTTCAGGTGCGATGGCAAGTGTTGCACCTATCACTGAAGAAGTGAAACGTTTCGCTAAAGAAGGGAAACCTGTATTAGGTGTTTGTAACGGATTTCAAATTCTTACAGAAATAGGTTTGCTGCCAGGTGCATTATTGCATAATGATTCACATTTATTTGTAAGTCGTAATGAACTACTAAAAGTAGTCAATAATCATACACCTTTCACTAATTTATATGAAGAGAATGAAAATGTAGTATATCCTGTAGCGCATGGGGAAGGTCATTACTATTGTACATCAGAAATGTATGACAGATTAGAAGAAAACAATCAAATCATTTTAAAATACAAGGATAACCCCAACGGTTCTTACAATGATATTGCAGGTATTGTAAATAAAAACGGAAATGTTTGTGGAATGATGCCGCACCCTGAACGTGCGATGGAATCTTTATTAGGTACTGATAGTGGCGTTAAGTTATTTGAAGCAATGGTTAATAGTTGGAGGGAACAAAATGTCTAAGTTTATCGAACCAAGTGTGGAAGAAATCAAATTAGAAAAACGATATAAAGATATGGGTTTATCGGAGTCAGAATACGATAAAGTATGTGAAATTTTAGGTCGTGAGCCCAATTTTACTGAAACTGGTATTTTCTCTGTCATGTGGAGTGAACATTGTTCTTATAAACATTCCAAGCCATTTTTAACTCAGTTTCCAACGTCAGGATCACATGTGTTGATGGGGCCTGGTGAAGGTGCAGGCGTCGTAGATATTGGTGACAACCAAGCAGTAGTATTTAAAGTTGAATCACATAATCATCCCTCTGCTGTTGAACCATATCAAGGTGCTGCTACTGGGGTAGGAGGCATTATAAGAGATATTGTTTCAATCGGTGCTAGACCAATAAATTTATTAAATAGTTTACGCTTTGGTGAATTGTCAGAAAAACAAAATCGTCGATTATTACGTGGTGTAGTAGCCGGTATTGGCGGTTATGGCAATTGTATTGGGATTCCAACAACTGCGGGTGAGATAGTATTTGATGATAGATATGATGGCAATCCATTGGTCAATGCAATGTGCGTAGGTATCATTGATCACGATAAAATTCAAAAAGGTACTGCTAAAGGCTCCGGTAATTCAGTTATATATGTGGGATTAAAAACAGGACGTGATGGCATTCACGGTGCTACTTTTGCATCTGAAGAACTAAGTGAAGATAGTGAAAGTAAGAGACCTTCAGTACAAATTGGTGACCCATTTGTTGGAAAAAAATTAATGGAAGCAACTTTAGAAGCAATAACATTTGATGAGCTAGTAGGTATCCAAGATATGGGGGCAGCAGGATTAACATCATCATCTTCTGAAATGGCTGCTAAAGGTGGAAGTGGTTTACATCTACAATTAGAAAAAGTTCCAACAAGAGAAAAAGGTATTTCACCTTATGAAATGATGCTTTCTGAAACTCAGGAACGCATGTTATTAGTAGTTGAAAAAGGATCTGAAGATAAATTCTTAAATTTATTTGATAAGCATGAATTAGATAGTGCTGTTATCGGTGAAGTTACAGATACAGATCGTTTTGTACTTACATATGAAGATGAAATTTTCGCTGATATACCCGTACAGCCATTGTCAGATGAAGCACCTGTTTACGTGCTTGAAGGTGAAACTCCTCAATATAATGAACCTAAAAATGAATACAGTGACATAGATGTCGAAGATGTATTTAATCGTTTACTCATTCATCCAACGATTGCTTCAAAACGTTATTTATACGAGCAGTATGATCAACAAGTTGGTGCGAATACTATTGTCAAACCGGGCTTACAATCATCAGTTGTTCGTGTTGAAGGATCAAATAAAGCAATTGCTTCTACGATAGATGGTGAAGCACGATATGTCTTTAATCATCCATACGAAGGCGGAAAGATGGTAGTAGCAGAAGCATACCGTAATTTGATTTCTGTAGGTGCTACACCTTTAGCGATGACCGATTGTTTGAATTATGGATCACCGGAGAAAAAAGAAATTTATCAACAATTAGCAGATTCTACTAAAGGTATGGCTGAAGCCTGTGAAATATTAAAGACACCAGTCGTTTCTGGCAATGTATCCTTGTATAACGAAACAAAAGAAACTTCAATATTCCCAACACCAGTCGTAGGTATGGTTGGTTTGATTGAAGAAATTGATTATTTCAATGATTTTACGCCAAAAGTGGGTGATACGCTTTATGTTGTAGGCGATACATTTAGCGATTTTGGTGGGAGTCAAATTGAGAAATTACTTTTCAGTAAGGTGAATCATGAAGTTGAAACCATTGATTTATCAAATGAAGTCAAAAGAGGAGAGTCGATTAAAAGGGCAATACGTAATGGTATAGCATCCCACGTACAAACAGTGGGTAAAGGTGGCCTGTTAATGACTTTTGCTCGTATCAGTGCACATTATCAAATGGGCTTAAATGTAACTTTAAATCTAAAAAATGAGCAATTATTCAGTGAAACGCAAGGGCGTTATGTAGTAGCAGTAAAAGGTGACCAACCTTTAGATATCGCAGATGCTATTAAAGTTGGTACATTAACAGAAGATGGAAAATTTGTAGTTTCTAACGGGGACACGTTAATTTCACGTGATGTGAAACAATTGAATGAACAGTGGGAAGGAGCAATTCCTAAATGTATGACTACAACGGATTAAACGAAGAATGTGGCGTTTTTGGTATTTGGAATCATCATGAAGCAGCACAATTGACGTATATGGGTTTACATAGTTTACAACATAGAGGTCAAGAAGGCGCAGGTATGGTGTGTTCTGATGGACAAAAACTCACTGGAGAAAGAGGGCTTGGCTTATTGACTGAAGCCATTTCAGATACGCAGTTGGAATCATTTAAGTCCTATCAACATGCGATTGGTCATGTACGATATGCGACATCGGGGAATAAAGGTATAGAGAATATTCAGCCATTTTTGTACCATTTTTATGATATGAGTGTCGCAGTTTGTCATAACGGAAACCTTATAAATGCACAAAGTTTAAGAAAATCTCTTGAGCATCAAGGTTCTATTTTCCATTCTTCTTCAGATACTGAAGTAATCATGCATTTAATTCGTAAAAGTAAAGCGCCAACCTTTGAAGCAGCGTTACAGGAAAGTTTACGAAAAATAAAAGGTGGTTTTACATTTGCGTTATTAACAAAAGATGCATTATATGGTGCTGTTGATCCAAATGCAATCAGACCTTTAGTTGTAGGAAAAATGAAAACAGGTGCTTACATCATCGCAAGTGAAACTTGTGCTATAGATGTTTTAGGTGCAACGTATGTAAGAGATATCCATGCAGGTGAATATGTGGTTATCAATGATGAAGGTATTCGAGTAGAGTCTTATACGAGACATACGAATACGGCGATATCAGCTATGGAGTATATTTATTTTGCTAGACCAGATTCAACTATTGCAGGAAAAAATGTTCATGCGATTCGTAAACAATCTGGTAAACAATTAGCGTTAGAAAGTCCAGTTGAAAATGCAGATATGGTTATTGGTGTACCTAATTCTTCACTCTCAGCAGCCTCTGGTTATGCTGAACAAAGTGGTTTGCCATATGAGATGGGGTTAGTCAAAAATCAATATGTAGCGCGTACATTTATTCAACCAACTCAAGAATTAAGAGAGCAAGGTGTAAGGGTCAAATTATCGGCAGTAAAGGATATCGTACAAGGCAAAAATATCGTCTTAGTGGATGATTCTATTGTTAGAGGCACGACAAGTAAGCGTATAGTACAAATGCTAAAAGATGCTGGAGCTAATGAAGTGCATGTACGTATTGCTTCTCCTGAATTTATGTTTCCAAGCTTTTATGGTATAGACGTTTCAACTACTGCTGAACTCATATCAGCGAGCAAATCACCATCAGAAATCAGTGAACATATTGGTTCAGATTCTCTGGCCTATCTAACTGTAGCTGGTTTAATAGATTCAATTGGTCTTGATGTAGATGCTCCTTATAAAGGATTATGTGTAGAAAGTTTTACAGGTGATTATCCTGCTGGTCTTTATGATTATGAACAAGATTATTTTGAACATTTAAGCGAACGTCAAAAAGAATATTTAGCAAATCATAAACAATACTTTGATAGAGAGGGTAATTTAAATGTCTAAAGCATACCAACAAGCAGGTGTTGATATTAGTGCAGGTTATGAAGCGGTTGAACGTATGTCAAGTCATGTTCAAAGAACAATGCGTAAAGAAGTCTTAGGTGGATTAGGCGGTTTTGGTGCTACATTCGATTTATCACAGTTAAATATGAAAGCACCATTACTCGTATCTGGAACAGATGGTGTTGGTACTAAATTAAAGTTAGCGATTGATAATGACAAACACGATACGATAGGTATTGATGCAGTAGCGATGTGTGTCAATGATATTTTAACAACTGGTGCAGAACCATTGTATTTCTTAGATTATATTGCAACACATAAAGTTGTTCCAGAAGTTATTGAACAGATTGTTAAAGGGGTTAGTGACGGTTGTGAAGCTACAAATACAGCACTGATTGGTGGCGAAACAGCTGAAATGGGTGAAATGTATCATGAAGGTGAATATGATTTAGCAGGATTCGCTGTAGGAGCTGTTGAAAAAGAAGCGTATATAGACGGTTCAGCCGTGAAACCAGGTGATGTAATAATAGGTCTTGAATCAAGTGGTATACACTCTAACGGTTACAGCTTGGTACGTAATTTAATAAAAAAATCAGGTATTAATCTACAAGACAAATTTGATCAAAACCACACATTTTTAGATATCTTTTTAGAACCAACACGACTATATGTCAAGCCTGTATTAGCTGTAAAAGAACACGTAAACATACATGCGATGACGCATATTACTGGTGGCGGATTTATTGAAAATATCCCAAGAGCATTGCCTGAGGGTGTAGGTGCAAAAATTGATGTAACTCAATTTCCAACACCAAAGATATTTGAATGGTTGCAAAAACAAGGCAATATTTCGACTAAAGAAATGTACAATGTATTTAATATGGGGATCGGTTTCACCTTAGTTATTGATGCTAATGATGAAGCTAAAGTATTAAATTCGTTACAACAAGCACAAGTAAATGCATATAGAATTGGTGAAATTGTTAAAAGTGAAGCGCCAATTCATTTGACGGGGGTATGAAAGTGACAAAAATTGCTATCTTTGCTTCAGGGTCAGGAAGTAACTTTGAAAGTATCATGTCACAAATAGAAGCAGGTTATTTGCCGAACATTGAAGTGACTGCTTTATATACGGATCAGGTTAATGCTTATTGTATTGAGCGAGCAAGAAAATATCATTTAGATGTACATATTAATGAGCTTAAAAACTTTGATTCTAAAGCAGATTATGAGCGGAAAATCATTGAATGGTTAACAACCGAAAAAGTTGAATGGATTATTTTAGCTGGTTATATGAAATTAATCGGTGAAAATATATTAAATGCCTATCAAAAACGTATCATTAATATTCATCCTTCATTATTGCCGAAATATCGTGGTAAAGACGCGATTGGTCAAGCATTAAATAGTGGTGACAAGATCACAGGCACAACAGTACATTTTGTAGATAGTGGGATGGATACAGGAGAAATTATAGAACAACGTACATGTGAAATAAAACCGGATGATACGAAAGAACAATTAGAAGAAAGAATAAAAGCAATTGAACATGAATTGTATCCAGAAGTTATTTCAAAAATTATTCAATAAGAGGTGCCAATAAACATGAAAAAGGCAATTTTAAGCGTATCTAATAAAACAGGCATTGTCCCTTTTGCACAATCACTCCAACAGTTAGGTTATGAGTTATATTCGACTGGTGGTACGATGCGAACGTTAGTCGATGAAAATATTGCAGTTAAATCTATATCAGAACTTACACATTTTGACGAAATTATGGATGGGAGAGTCAAGACATTACATCCAGCCGTTCATGGTGGTATTTTAGCTGATCGTAATAAACCAGAACATTTAGAACAATTAAAAGAACAGCAAATTGATTTAATAGACATGGTTGTTGTAAATCTATATCCATTCAAGGAGACTGTTGCCAATCCAGATGTTACAGAAAATGACGCGATTGAAAATATAGATATTGGTGGGCCTACTATGTTACGTGCAGCAGCTAAAAACTTTAAACACGTTACTACTATTGTTCATCCATCAGATTATAATGAAGTGATTGAAAAACTAAAATCAAATCAATTAGATGAATCTTATAGAAAATCATTGATGATTAAAGTATTTGAACATACGAATCAATATGATAATGCAATTGTTGATTTCTTTAAAGAAAATAAAGAAAGTTTAAGATATGGTGAAAATCCACAACAACAAGCATCATTTGTAAGAACATCTGATGCCAATCATACGTTAGGTGGCGCGAAACAGTTGCATGGTAAGCAATTGAGTTATAACAACATTAAAGATGCAGATGCGGCGTTATCTTTAGTTAAGCAATTTGAAACACCTGCTGCAGTTGCAGTTAAACATATGAATCCTTGTGGTGTAGGTATTGGAACAAATATTTATGAAGCTTATCAGCGTGCATTTGAAGCGGATAGCCAATCCATTTTTGGAGGTATCGTTGCTTTAAATAGAACCGTTGATGCTACTTTGGCTGAAACGCTGCACAGCATATTCTTGGAAGTGATTATTGCACCGAAATTTTCCGATGAAGCGTTAGCGATTTTAAATAAAAAGAAAAATATTAGATTATTAGAAATTGATATGACAATTGATAATAATGAGCAAGAAATAGTATCTGTTTCAGGTGGATATTTAATACAAGATAAAGACAATGTATTAATCAAACGTGATGATTTAAAAGTCGTTACAGAAAATGCACCTACAGAAACTCAATGGGATGCAATGTTGCTTGGTTGGAAAGTGGTTGCCTCTGTTAAAAGTAATGCGATTATCCTATGTAACGATAAACAAACAGTCGGTATTGGTGCCGGTCAAATGAATCGGGTAGGATCAGCACAAATTGCAATAGAACGTGCGATTGAAATTAATGATAATGTCGTAATGGTATCAGATGGTTTCTTCCCGATGGATGATACGGTAGAACTAGCTGCGCAACATGGTATTAAAGCGATCATTCAACCAGGGGGTTCAATTAAAGATCAAGATTCAATAGATATGGCTAATAAATATGGCATTGCAATGGTAACGACTGGCATTAGACACTTTAAACATTAAAATATTGGAGGCAAAATTATTTATGAAAGTACTAGTCATTGGCACAGGCGGAAGAGAACATATTTTAGCACACAAGTTAAAACAATCTTCACTCGTAAATGAAATTTTTGCAATTCCAGGGAATGACGCAATGTCAGACATTGCAGATGTACATTGTGAAATAGCGGAAACGGACCACACTCAGATTGTTGAATTTGCTGTTGAGCATGATATTTCGTGGGTGATTATTGGCCCTGAACAACCACTTACAGAAGGTTTAGCAGATAAATTAAACGCAAAACAAATTAAAGTGTTTGGGCCAAACCAAGCAGCGGCTCAGATTGAGGGATCAAAATTATTCGCAAAGCAGTTAATGCAGAAATATCATATTCCTACTGCAGAATATAAAGAAATATCAAACAAATCTGATGCACTAAATTATATTGAAACATGCCAGTATCCTATCGTATTAAAGAAAGATGGTTTGGCAGCTGGTAAAGGTGTAATTATAGCTGAGAATTATGGTGAAGCTGAAGCAGCGGTTCATTCACTGTATCCACAAGAGCTTGGCACAGTTGTCTTTGAGCAATTTTTAGAAGGTGAAGAATTCTCATTGATGACATTTGTAAATGGTGATTATGCCGTGCCATTTGATTGTATTGCGCAAGATCATAAACGTGCATATGATGACGATAAAGGGCCTAACACAGGTGGTATGGGGGCGTATTGTCCTGTACCTCATATAGATAAGGAAGTACTTAACCTCACGAATGAAATCATTGCACAACCTATAGCTCAAGCAATGTATAAAGAAGGTTATGAATTTTTTGGCGTCCTTTATATTGGTGTGATTTTAACAGCAGATGGTCCGAAAGTAATAGAATTTAATGCTAGATTTGGCGACCCTGAAGCACAAGTATTACTAACGAGATTGGAAAGTGATTTAATGCAACATATCTTAGATTTAGAGGCTAAAAAGAAAATAGCATTTAAATGGAAAGATTCGTCTGTCGTTGGTGTAATGCTTGCTTCTAAAGGGTACCCTGGAAATTACGAAAAAGGTAAGACTGTTTCAGGTTTTGATTTAAATGGTAATTATTTTGTCAGTGGTTTGAAAAGAGATAAGGATAAATTTGTCACCAATGGTGGTCGTGTCATCTTAGCATTAGGAGAAGGTCATGATATTACTAGTGCTAAAGCAAATGCCTATAAAGCTGCAGAAAAAATTCAAAGCGATGGACTATTTTATCGAAAAGATATTAGTAATAAAGCAATAAAACATTTATAAATATTAAAAAAAGTCGTAATTTCTATTTAGAAGTGTATAGAAATTACGACTTTTTAAATTTTGAAACTGTATATCGTAAAAGCTATGTGTTCACAGATCAATCTATGTAAATTGACATATAAAAAGATAAGACAAAGTGGTTTAGTTTTTGTCTTATCTTTTCTTAATTGGATAGTAATGAATTTTGGATAAAATAAGGTAATCGTTAATATATATTTTTTATACGAACATCGTTTATACCTGTAATCGGTAAGTGAAGTGCTAAGAAATAAGCAACAACCAAAATGATGATAAAAACGATGATTAATAGAAAGTCTTTATACGAGAAAGGTGTATGATAATAGTAGGTGCGCGGACCATCTTTAAAACCTTTTTTCTCCATTGCAACAGCAAGTTGATGAGCTTTTCTAATGTTTTGGCTTAAAAGTGGAATCATAAGATGTTTGATTCTACTAAATAAATTATAATTTTGTTGAGAGATAATTTGATATCTCATTTTTAAAGACTTTCTAAGTTGAACTAAAGTGCTAATCATTAATGGTACCATTCTTATAGCAGCCATAAAAGCATAAGCAACTTTAGGCTTAACTTTTAAATGTTGCATTAGGCTGTAAAAGACCATTACAATTTCAGAAGTGAAAGCAATTAAAATACCGAAAAATGAAACGGTTGTTGTACGTAACGCTAAATGCAGCCCTCTAACTAAACTTTCAGTACTAATTTGAATAAATCCTAATTTAAACAATATATGAGTGCCTTCACCATAAAAAATCATGAATAAAGCTGAAATTAGGCTGAAAGTTATAGTAAAGAAAATAAAAGCAAATGTTATTTTAAATTTTATACCATTGAACATTAATAAAAACAGGAACATCAATAGACAAATATAAATCATAAAATCGAATTGATGTACAAATATAACAAAGAAAAACAAAAAAACAGCTAATGCTAACTTTGTAATGATATTCACATCATCCATGAAAGAGTAGTGTTTTTTCCACATTTCAAACATGATGCTCACCTGCTATCTCTAGAATTTGTTTTTGACTTACACACAATTTACGTGTTGGATAGCGTGCGATAATTTCAGGATCATGTGTAACCATAATAATTGTTTGGCCATCTCTAACGCGTTGTTGGAATAATTTAATTAAATTAAATGTATTATGACTATCTAAACCGAATGTTGGCTCATCTAATAAAATATATTCTGATGTAGAGCTTAAAGCTATAGCTACACTCAGTCTACGTTTCTGCCCGATTGACAGTTCATAAGGGTGTTGTGATTGAACATCTTCTAAATTTAACATTTTAAGCATTTGAATTGTTTTTTCTTCAGCTTCTGATATAGAAGGATAATTAGCTTTGTTTTGTATAAAAATTTCTTTGTAAACTGAATTCGCAATAAATTGAATTTCAGGATTTTGATATACAAGATACATATTTTTAGCAGCTTCTTTGATTTTAGTAAGCTTTTTGCCATCAAAAGACATTGTGCCTTCATATTTAATAAGTTGCATCATCGATTCTAATAAAGAAGTCTTGCCTGAGCCATTTGTACCGGTGATTGTAATCCATTCGCCACTAGTGATATTAAGTTTTGGTATATCGATAAGTGTCTTTTTACTTCTTTTTATAGTGCCTTGTTCAAAAAGAAATAGATGCTCATTGGCATATTGAATATTAGATTGCTGTAAATCTATAGGTAAAGGTGCTTCATCCCAAGCTTTTGGATGCCAAACGCCATATTCGGATAAAAGGTGTTCATAGTTGTTTAATATGTCAGCTGGTGAGGCATCACCAATAATAACACCATCATAGTTTAATAATATTACACGATCGATATGCTGCCATATATGTTCTACTTTATGTTCAACTATAATCACAGTTTGATCTTGCCATAACGCTTTAATCTTATTCCATAATTCTTCTGTTGATGTTACATCTAACATCGCGGTTGGTTCATCTAGAAATAAAGTATTAGCTTGTTGTAATAATGTTTCTGCAATTGCTAATTTTTGTTTCATACCGCCACTTAAATTATTGATATATTGGTCTTTATTGACGTTTAAATCAACAGACTCGAGTGCTGATTCAATCAATGCATCCATTTTATGTCGTGGCGTTTGTAAATTTTCAAGGACAAAGGCGAGTTCCTCATATACCTTTGGCATACAAAATTGGCTATCAGGTTCTTGAAAAATAACACCACAATCTTGATCAATCTCTAATTTATCGTATTTCATTGGCAAATCAATGAGATTTGGTACGATACCACTTAAAACATTCAATAACGTGCTTTTACCTGAACCAGAGGGACCAAGTATAAGCACCTTCTCTTTATCTTTAATTTCAAGTGATAAATTGTCGAATATTTTCTTTTGTCCATTTGGATATTTAAGACGTAGATTTTCAGTGACTATCAACTTTTATGCTCCTTATAAATTGTCATAATCTTTTTGTGTTGCAGGTCTGAATAATTTGGTTACGCCAGTTTGATCTAATATTTTCACAATATAATAGGACAACAATCCAGCCACAACAATACCGCTAATCAATCTAAATACGATATAAAGTGTTAAGTTCCATCCTGCAATTTCTCCTAAATAACCATAAGCAAAATCAAGAGGAAGTGTCGCAACAGATGCTAAAAATCCTGCTAACATAGCTACCATTGCTGAACGTGATTTATATCTAAAAATAGCGAAAATAATCTCACATGCTAATCCTTGAAGTAATGCATAGACCATTGTTGGAATATCAAATCTTCCCATGACAATTGTTTCACCTGCACCAGCAGCAAATTCAGCTAAAATCGCAATACCAGCTTTTGGTATAATCAAATATGCAACAATCGCAGCCATAAACCATGCACCATATGTTAGTTCTTCAATATGAAGACCAGAAACTTGCACTGCCTTATATACTAAAGTCCAAATATTATAGACGATAGCAAACACAACAGCTATAAGTACGGTTACTAAAATTTCTGATAGTTTTAAACCTTTTGACATAAATTCTCCTCCAATAAAAAAACGCACAACCATCTAGAAGTTGCGCGTTAAATATAGGCATACGGATACCGAAAAACATATCACGATACACTTTCCTACGCTAGTTTAATCTAGATCAGGTTCAAAGGGTTTGAGGGTATACCTCATCTCAGTCACTAAACACCCCTAGTGCGAATATTAAATTTAATTTTAACTATAATGTATGACTTTTAATTAGTTATGTCAAGGTGTATTAACGTTGAATTTGATATTTATGACTTCAATCACAGCACATAACATAAGGTTAAATAAAGACTTTTTGTATAGTGCATTGGGTGATGTGGCAGTGTGGTTTTGTTAATTTAAGTTTGTTTAATTCATCGTTTTTAATGAAAAAGGGAATTGTCAAGTTCAGTTACATATCACAATAAATACATGATGTAGTGTAATTTATAAGAAAGTGTTTTTAATTATTGTCCAAATATATCATTGTTAAGATGTTGTTGTGTGCTTCATCCATTTATTCATATGTGTGTCAGAGTATAGTCTCGAATCATATTTTGAGTAAGAAGTATGAAAATCAAATGACATGATATTAAATAAAGGACTAAAACCATGTAAAAGTGGTTTTAGTCCTTTAGACTAATTATGAGATTGATGTTTCAGATTTTTTAATATTAACCTTGATAGTATGAACAAAAATTAAATGCTATTGTTCACTTTTAATTTAAATTATAATGTTCATATAGAAATCAAGCACATTTAGTTTAATCTAAAGTATCTTGAATATTTTTTTTCGTTTCTTCAGTACTATCTTCAGCAGATTCTTTTTTATCTTTCAATTTATCTTCAGCTTCTTTTGCTTTTTCAGCTGCTTTTTTATTTAATTCTTCTTTACTCATAGTTAAACACTCCTTCAATATTCAAATGACTTATGTTTTCAATATACCACTTTATTTGGAAACTAAACCACAAAGATCTAACTGTATATTACGTTAAATTTGAAATATTTGTTTAATCGATTATGTTTGGTGGAAACTTGACTGTACAACTATTTTCTATCATACTATAGACTTATTTATTGATTTATTAAAGACAAGAACTAAATGTTAATATATAATAACTTTGAGGTGAATGGTATGTCTTTTTTAAAGAAACACGCTGAGATATTATATAGTTATATAATAGGCATCGTTTCGCTCTTCACAGGTCTCATCATTTTAATAAATTTATCTATGGTCCATGACTTAAAGGATAAAGGTAAAATTGAATTACATATTCATAATGTTTGGGATTTTATAAATGCATTTTTTGCAGAAATCATAAGAGTCATGAGTAATTATATAGGGAATTTCCCTGTTATAAGTGCAGTATTAATTATTTTATTTGGTATTGCGGTCATCTTACTCGGATTCACGCTATTAAGAACAACAAGATATGATTATGATGTTTCAATCTTCTTCTTAGTGATAGGTATACTGTTCTTCATTATAACACTTATTTTAATGACACAAGTTTATAGCTTCTTTGCTATCATTTTTATTATCCCATTTGTAGTTCATATTGGGTATATTGTATATAAAGATGAACTAAATCCAGATCACAGAAAATATCATTATTTATTAATTATTTTCAGTTATGGGATAAGTTATTTAATTACGCAAATCGTATTATATGGAAGAATAGATAGCGACGAAATTATTCCTATTGATATTTTGAGTGTAAATACATTCTTTTTATTAATGTGGTTACTAGGTCAAATGTCAATTTGGAATTTCTTGTTTTTAAGAAGGGCACTTCCTTTAACAAAACAAGAATTAGGTGAAGAAGAACCTGAATTATCTAGAACAAGCAAAGGTACAGTTACAAACCAAACGAAAGAGCATTTGAAAAGTTTACAAGATAAGACAACTGAGTTTACTCGGAAAACACGTAGAAGTGTTGATATTCAAAAATTAAGAGATAAAAAAGACAAATTTATCGAAAAATGGAAGAATATTATTGATATACAAGAGGATGATATTCCAAATTGGATGAAAATTCCAAAATGGGTTAAGTCAGCTTATGTAGAAATATTTTGTGGTGTTGTATTATTATTCTTTACAATTATAGAATTTAATAATAGAAATGCTTTATTTGTTTCAGGTAATTGGGAAATTTCTCAAACACAATATGTGATTGAATGGATTACCTTATTATTACTAATGCTGATTATTATTGCTTATATATTAACGACATTAACGAACTTCTTGAGAGATAAATTCTATTATCTGCAGTTGTTTATGGTTAGTATATTATTTTTCAAATTGTTAACGGAATTTATGAATATTATGGTTCATGGCCTATTATTGTCAATTTTCATTACGCCAATATTGTTTGTGATGCTAATCGCAGTAATTGTATCATTTATTATTAAATTGCGTGAACCTTCAAAAGATTAACAAGTAAATAAACTTTTAAAGGACTGGCTATTGCTAAATGCCAGTCCTTTTTGATTCATGATTGAAATAACACAAAAGATAAAAAACAATAATACAATGTTTGAATTGAGAAATCATTCAATTATAGATAAATGATGTTACGATATTTCTTGAGATGATAGAATAAGAAAGCATAAATTATAAAATTAGAAGAAAGGCTGACATATAATTATGAAAACTGCCGTATTAAATAAAGGTAAAGAAACGAAATATCTAAATGGATATCCATTAATCGATGATGATGACGTGTATGCGCATGATCATTTAAAAGAGGGCGATTTATTCTCGTTAGTAAATGATGAACAAACCTATATTGCAACTGCGTACGTCGGAAGGCAACATAAAGGACTTGGATGGGTATTGAGCTATGATGAAAATGAAGTGATTAATACTCAATTTTTTGAGAGACTTTTTGAAATCGCAATACAAGAAAGAGCGTATTTTTATAATATTGAAGGTACTAATGCTTTTAGAATATTTAATGGTGAAGGTGATGGTGTAGGTGGTCTAACTATTGATAATTATAACGGACACTTTTTAATACAATGGTATTCTAAAGGTATTTATAAATACCGTTATCAAATTTTAAATGCATTAAAAAATACCTTAGAATACAAATCTGTGTTTGAAAAAATGAGATTTAAAGATGCCCAAATAGCTGGAGGGTTTGTTGATGGGGAAGCACCAGAATTTCCTATTATAATCGAAGAAAATTTCACATTTTATAATGTGGATTTAAATGATGGTCCTATGACAGGTATTTTCTTGGATCAAAAAGAAGTACGAAAGAAATTAAGAGATCATTTTGCTGAGGATAGGTATTTGTTAAATGTGTTTAGTTATACTGGTGCTTTTTCAGTTGTCTCAGCAGAAAAGGCCAAAGTCACTACTAGCGTTGATTTAGCTAACAGATCACGCACATTAACAGAAGAAAATTTTGGCTTAAATGCAATTGATCCAAAGACACAATATATATTTGTAATGGATACCTTTGATTATTTTAATTATGCGCGCCGTCATGATTTACTTTATGACACAATCGTTATTGATCCACCTAGTTTTGCAAGAAATAAGAAAAAAACATTTTCAGTATTGAAAGATTACGATAAATTAATACTAGGTGCTTTGGAAGTACTTTCGCCAAATGGAACTTTATTATTGTGTACGAATAATAGTACATTTTCATTAAAAGCATTTAAAAAAATGATTAAAGATACATTGAATAATGCAGAAGTTGATTTTGAACTATCAGAGGTAATGGGGTTACCAAAAGATTTTAAAACACATCCACACTATAAACCATCAAAATATTTGAAGGCTATTTTTGTAAATATACAGTAATTTCTGTGAAAGAGGGTAATATTTTTACAGTACAAGATTTTACCAAGGAGTGAATATCATGAGTTTTAAAAATAAAATAACTAATAATGTAACACAGAAAGTCGGAAATAAAGTTTTAAATATTGAAGATATAAAAAATAAAAGCGATATACCAACGACTAACATAGAATTAGATGAACGTCGTCAACGCGCTCAAGCTATAGTGAGAAAAAAATCAATGTTATCTTCAAGTGTTAGTATTGTACCAATACCAGGCCTTGACTTTGGTGTCGATATCAAGCTAATGAGAGATATTATAGAAGACGTTAATAAAATCTATGGTTTAGATCACAAACAAGTAAATTCAATGAGAGAAGATGTAAAAGAACGTATTTTTACAGCTGCTGCAATACAGGGGAGTCAATTTATAGGTAGAAAAGTATCTAATGCCATATTAAAAGTCGTTATTAGAGATGTTGCAAAACGTATGGCTGCTAAACAAACAAAATGGTTCCCACTTGTAGGGCAAGCTATTTCGGCTTCAATCAGTTATTACTTTATGAAAAAAATCGGTGATGATCATATTGAAAAATGTGAAAAGGTTGTTAAATCTTTAATGTAATGGTGGAGCGTTTTCATAAAAAGTAACAATATTCATTGAATATTGTCATATCATGGGTGCAACGAATTGAATTTATATGTATAATTTGGTAATGTTATTATATAAAACTATGCTAGGTTTTATAATAAACTAACGATTCTAACTATACGAAGGAGACATCATATTATGGAACAAAAATCATATGTAATTATTGACGAAACAGGTATTCATGCACGTCCAGCTACAATGCTTGTTCAAACTGCATCAAAATTTGATTCAGATATTCAATTAGAATATAACGGTAAAAAAGTTAACTTGAAATCAATCATGGGTGTTATGAGTTTAGGTGTAGGTAAAGATGCTGAAATTACAATCTATGCTGATGGTAGCGATGAAACAGATGCAATGGAAGCGATTACTGATATCTTATCTAAAGAAGGATTAACTAAATAATATGTCTAATTATATTAATGGCATTGCTGCTTCAGATGGTGTAGCAATTGCTAAAGCATATTTATTAGTTGAACCTGATCTTTCATACGATAGTGAGAAGATTCGAGATGTCGACGCAGAAATTGCTAAGTTTCAAAATGCTATTGAAACATCTAAAGTTGAATTAACAAAAATTAGAAATAATGCTGAAAAAAATCTTGGTGCTGATAAAGCCGCTATTTTTGATGCACATTTACTAGTCTTAGATGATCCAGAGTTAATTCAACCGATTGAAGATAAAATAAAAAATGAACAAGTTAACGCACCAACTGCGCTTTCTGATGTAACTGGACAATTCATTACTATTTTTGAAGCGATGGATAATGAATACATGAAAGAGCGCGCTGCAGATATTCGTGATGTGTCAAAACGCGTTTTAGCACATATATTGGGTGTGGAATTACCAAATCCTAGTATGATTGATGAAAGCGTTGTTATTATAGGTAATGATTTAACACCTTCTGATACTGCTCAATTAAACAAGGAATTTGTACAAGGTTTTGTTACAAATATTGGAGGTAGAACTTCTCACTCAGCAATTATGAGTCGCTCACTTGAAATTGCTGCAGTAGTAGGAACGAAATCAATCACGCAAGAAGTTAAACAAGGTGATATGATTATTGTTGATGGTTTAACTGGCGAAGTGATTATTGATCCTACAGAAGACGAAGTCATTGCATATCAAAACAAGCGTGAACGTTTCTTTGAAGATAAAAAGGAACTTCAAAAATTACGCGATGAAGAAACAACAACTGTTGATGGTGCTCATGCTGAACTCGCTGCTAATATCGGTACACCAAATGATTTGAAAGGTGTAATTGAAAATGGCGCTGAAGGTGTCGGATTATATCGTACTGAATTTTTATATATGGGTAGAGACGAAATGCCGACTGAAGATGAACAATTTGAAGCTTATAAAAAAGTACTTGAAACAATGGAAGATAAACGCGTTGTTGTTCGTACTTTAGATATTGGTGGAGATAAGGAACTCCCATATTTAAATTTACCAGAAGAAATGAATCCATTCTTAGGATACCGTGCGATTCGTTTATGTTTAGATCAACCTGACATTTTCAGACCGCAATTGCGTGCTTTATTACGTGCGTCAGCTTATGGGAAATTAAATATTATGTTCCCAATGGTAGCGACAATTAAAGAATTCCGTGATGCGAAAGCATTGTTATTAGAGGAAAAAGAAAATTTAACAAATGAAGGTATTGAAGTATCTGATGATATAGAAGTTGGTATCATGGTAGAAATTCCTTCAACTGCAGCATTAGCAGATGTTTTTGCTAAAGAAGTAGATTTCTTCAGCATCGGAACGAATGATTTAATTCAATATACAATGGCCGCAGATCGTATGTCAGAGCGAGTATCTTACTTGTATCAACCATACAATCCAGCAATTTTACGTTTAGTACAACAAGTGATTGATGCTTCTCATAAAGAAGGCAAATGGACTGGAATGTGTGGAGAAATGGCCGGAGATGAAATTGCTATTCCATTACTATTGGGCCTAGGATTAGATGAATTCTCTATGAGTGCTACATCAATTCTTAAAGCACGTCGTCAAATTAAAGGATTAAGTAAAAATGAGATGGAAGAGTTAGCGCAAAAAGCGATTAACTGTGCTACTTCTGAAGAAGTACAAGATTTAGTAAGTAATTATACGAAATAAAAAAAGCTGGTAATTCATTATATAATGGATTACCAGTTTTTTAGTTATATTGCGATTTATTTTAATACTAAGCAGATATACATATAACAGTGGATAAGGAGCATCTATCTACTTGCTCATTTTGTTTAATATAGCTGAAATTAGGTTATGGTTAGTTAAAACAACTAAAGTGATAAATTGCTTTATTAGCCTAGTTGATTTAGGTTATTTTATAGAGTTGTAAAATTTAATGCGTTGTTTCAATATTTAAAACGTGGTTAATTTTATCCATATCAACTTGGTACATTGGTTCACCATTCAATAATATAAAGGGTGTTGCAAATGCATCATAATCAATCATTTCATTTCGATATTGCTGATTAGCAATGTTTTTTTCTATATATTTAAAACCTTTATCAGTTAAATAGTTTTTTATAAAGGTGCAAGGAGGACAATCATTTTGTGTGTAAATGATGATATCAGTCATTCAGCATCAATCCTTTCTACAAAGTCATTTTCTTTAATAGTAAGTGACTTTTAATTATAATTCAAGCTATAAAATTACATGTAATTGGTCATTAATTTGTCACTTAATTCTGAGTTTAACTAATTTTAAAACATAGCCATTGGGTTTATAATGAATGGACGTTGTGATTTTTGTCACAAATAAATTAAAAAGGTGATATTATGGATTCAGTTGAATTAGCTCGTTTTCTAACTGCAATGACACTTGCAGTGCATATCATATTTGCAACAATAGGTGTAGGTGTACCATTGATGTTTGCAGTTGCTGAGTTTTTAGGGATTAAAAAGAATGATCCCCATTATATAACGTTAGCCAAAAGATGGTCTAAAGGTTATACGATTACTGTGGCAGTGGGGGTTGTAACAGGTACGATTATAGGTTTACAACTGTCATTACTATGGCCAACATTTATGCAAATGGGTGGTCATGTGATTGCATTACCATTATTTATGGAAACATTTGCATTTTTCTTTGAAGCGATTTTCTTAAGTATATACTTATATACATGGGATAGATTTAAGGGTAAATGGACGCATTTTTTAATTAGTATACCAGTGATTATTGGAGGTTCTTTCTCTGCCTTCTTTATTACAGCGGTTAATTCATTTATGAATACACCGGCTGGTTTTGAAATTAAAAATGGTAAAATGATAAATGTTGAACCTTGGGTAGCAATGTTTAACGACTCATTTTTAATAAGATCTTTTCACGTTGTAACGACTGCTTTTATGACGATGGCTTTTGTACTAGCTGCCATTGCTGCATTCAAATTAGTGAAAAATAAGTTTAAAAAAGATGCAGAATATCATAAAAAAGCTTTAAAATTAACAATGATACTTGGCGTTGTCTTTACGTTAGGTTCTATGTTGGCAGGAGATTTATCTGCAAAATTTTTACATCAAGAACAACCAGAAAAATTAGCTGCGTATGAATGGCATTTTGATACGGAATCCAATGCTGATTTAGTGCTTTTTGGTTCTTTAAATGAAGAAACACAAGAAGTAACTGGTGCAATTAAAATTCCGAGTCTACTTAGCTTCTTGGCTGATAATAATGTTAATACTAAGGTGAAAGGCTTGGATGAATTTCCAAAAGAACTACATCCACCGATGATTGTCCATTATTATTTCGACTTAATGGTGTCGATGGGCGTGTTCTGTTTAATTGTTTCAGCTGCTTTTGTACTAACATTATGCTTTAAAAAATTACGGAAATTCACTTATTCCAAACCAATGCTATATGGCGCTTTATTAACTGGACCTGCAGCGATGTTGGCAATAGAATTTGGTTGGTTCTTAACGGAACAAGGTCGTCAACCTTGGATTGTGCGTGGTTATCTAAAAGTGGCTGAAGCTGCCACTCAAGCAGGTGGTTTAACGTTCGTAACAATATTATTTGGTATATTATATTTAATATTGATTGTTACTTCTTCTTATGTACTAATAAGGATGTTTAAAAATAAACCAGCATATAAAGAATTTGAAGTAACTTCATCGGAAAGAGGTGATGCATGATGATATTCGCATATATAGGTATCACAGTACTATGGATATTCTTATTTTGTTATATTATTGTTGCATCAATTGATTTTGGTGCTGGTTTCTTTACGTTACATGCTAAATTGACAAAACAAGATAAAAAAATAAACCATTTGATTGCACGTTACCTTAATCCAGTTTGGGAAGTTACGAATGTTTTCTTCGTATTCTTCTTTGTAGGAATGGTAGGGTTTTTCCCAGATTCCGCGATGTATTTTGGCACAGTATTGCTCTTACCAGCATCAATTGCGTTGATATTGTTGTCCATAAGAGGTGGCTTTTATGCTTTTGAAAACTATGGACCAGACACAAAGCTACCATGGCTTGCACTTTATGGTTTAGCAGGATTATTCATACCAGCTGCATTAGCCACTACATTAACGATTTCTGAGGGTGGTTATATTACCGGTTCAAGCAACCATTTAGATTTAAATTGGTTTGAATTATTGTTAAGTCCATATTCATGGTCAGTTGTATTTCTTGCAATCATATCTGTACTTTATATTTCATCTGGATTTTTAACTTATTATGCTTCTAAAGCGAATGATAAACCAGCTTATGATTTATTAAGATACTGGTTCTTATTTTGGGGACCACCAATGATCGCTATTTCATTATTTGTATTCTTATCGTTAAGATTGCAAAATGAAACGCATTTCTATACAGCGGTATTTGATTATTGGTGGATGTTTGCACTCAGCTTTTTATGTTTTGCTGGTACAATGTTACTCACATTGATGAAAAAATGGCATGGTTTTGCATTTGTCTTAGTTATTTTACAAATGGCTTTTGCGTTCTTCGGTTATGGTGTAAGTAAGTTACCATACATTTTATATCCATATATTCGTATAGATGAACATGTTGTGAATAGTGGCATGGCTATTGCTTTAATCATCGCATTTATTTTAGGTTTACTTTTACTAATTCCATCGCTAATATTATTATTGAAATTATTTGTTTTTGATAAAAAATATGTTGAAGGTAAAAAATAGACGAATATACTTAAATATAGTAGCGATGTTTATTGTTTAAGCTACGGATATTTGATATATTTCAATTATCTTATTTTTGGAGGACGCATATGGATAAAGAATATGTGGTTATAGGTTTAGGTCGTTTTGGCGGTAGTATTGTTAGAGAATTAAATGCTTTAGATATGGATGTTATGGCGATTGATATGGATGAAGCGCGTGTGAATGAATATAGTGATATTGCCACACATGCGGTAATTGCTGACACAACTGACGAAGCTGTGATGAAAAGTTTAGGCATTAGAAATTTTGATCACGTAATTGTTGCAATTGGTGAAAATATTCAATCGAGTACGTTAACGACTTTAATTTTAAAAGAGTTAGGTGTTAAGAAAGTAACGGCAAAAGCTCAAAATGATTATCATGCAAAAATTTTAAATAAAATTGGTGCAGATACCGTTGTTCATCCTGAAAGAGATATGGGTAGGAGAATTGCACATAATGTAGCTAGTGCTAGTGTTTTAGATTATTTAGAACTAGCAGATGAACACTCAATAGTAGAAATTAAAGTTAGTGAAAAAATGGCAGGACAAACCATTATAGAATTAGATATTAGAGCGCAATATGGTATAAGTATTATTGCCATTAAAAGAGGTAGAGACATTATCGTATCTCCAGACCCAAACATAAATATTGAAATTGGGGATATTTTAATTATGATTGGTCATGATAATGACTTAAACCGATTTGAAAAAAAGATAGTAAGATAAAAATTAATATATGAACTAACGTAGAAGAGGTGGAACAGAACAGTGAGTGATGTCCCACACTCTTCTTTTTTGTGTAAAGTGTATTCTTTAAGGGATTTTGATATTTGTGAATAGACAAGTTATACGAAGGTTCAAACTTAACTTTTAATTAATGTACTCAGTCAAAATAGCAAGTGTTTAATATAAAAATGCCTCATCCATTACAAATGGATGAGGCATTGAGTTTGATTATGATTTGGTTGATTGGTCCGTTTGGTTACCATCATTTTTTTGTTTTTGTTTTGCTTTCTGAGCGATGTTTTTATTATCTTTGTTGTTAGTATCTTTTGTATTTTTGTTTTGAGATTTACTATTGTGTTTTTTTGAATTGTCTTTTTTCTGATTTGGTTTATTTTGTGTTTTTTTATTTTGAGAAGATGTATTATCTTCATTTACCTTCATGATCACTGGTAAAATCATTGGTTTACGTGCAGTTTTTTCAAATAAATACGGCTGTAGTGTTTCAATGATTGATGATTTAATTTGATGCCATTGTATTTCTGGATTTTGATTCAGTTTAGAAATAACATCTGTTTTGATTTTTCTTTGGGCATCATAAATTAATTGACCAGATTCACGCATATAAACAAAACCACGAGAAATGATGTCAGGACCAGATAGTAATTTGTTCGTTTTAAAGTCTATACTAACAACGACGATGACTAGGCCTTCTTCTGACAATAGTTTTCTATCTCGGATAACTACGTTTCCGATATCTCCAATACCGCTACCATCCACTAAAACATTGCCAGATGGTATTCTTCCAGCTTTTCTAGCTGAATTATGTGTTAAAGCTAAAACATCACCGATGTCAAAGATAAACACGTTGTCTGGTTCCACACCACATTCAATTCCTGATTGGCCATGTGCTTTTAACATGCGATATTCACCATGAATTGGGAGGAAGAATTTTGGACGTAACAAGCGTAACATTAATTGTTGATCGCCTTTAGATCCGTGACCAGATGTGTGAATATTTGATACCTTATTGTGTATGACTTCAGCACCTGCTCGGTATAATGCATTTATAGTGCGGTTAATACTTTTAGTATTACCTGGAATAGGTGAAGAACTAAATACTACAGTGTCTTCTGGAATAATTTTAATTTGTTTGTGTGTACCATTAGCAATTCTTGATAGAGCCGCCATTGGTTCACCTTGAGACCCAGTACATAAAATTAGTAATTCATGTTTAGGCACACTATTAATTTTATTTGGTTCTATAAAAGTTTCAGGTGGTGCTTTAATATAACCGAGTTCCATACCAATTTTAATATTGTTTTCCATTGAGCGACCAAAAGTTACAATTTTACGATTGTGTTTAATTGCAGCTTCAACAGCTTGTTGAACACGATAGATATTAGATGCAAAAGTAGCAAAGATGATTCTACCGCTACAATTACGGAATATCTTTTCAACATTTTGGCCAACTTCACGCTCACTCAATGTAAAGTCAGGAACTAATGAATTGGTAGAGTCTGAAAGTAAACAAAGGACACCTTCTTCTCCAAGTTTTGCCATCTTCGCAATATTTGCTGGTTCACCAACTGGTGTAAAGTCAAATTTGAAATCACCAGTATGAACAATATTGCCTTCTGGTGTATTAACGATAACACCATATGATTCTGGGATACTATGTGTTGTTAAATAGAATGAAACTTCGAAATGTTTAGATTTAATAACAGAGCTTTCTTCGATTTCAACAAGTTCTGTTGTTCTTAACAAGTGATGTTCTTCTAATTTATTTCTGATTAAACCTAAAGCTAATGGTCCACCATATATAGGCACGTTTATTTGTTTTAATAGGTAGGGCACACCACCTATATGGTCTTCGTGGCCGTGTGTTATGAACAGACCAACTATTTTGTCTTGATTCTGTTCTAAATAAGTAATGTCAGGAATCACGTAATCAATTCCTAATAAATTATCATCAGGGAATTTGATACCTGCATCTATAATTACGATTTCATCCTGATATTCTACGGCATAAGTGTTTTTTCCGATTTCACCTAAGCCACCAAGGGCATATACCGCAACTTCATTTTTATGAATTTGTTTCATTACTCAGCTTGCTCCACATTAAAATGATCTGATTGTTTTTCATATTTTAAATGTGCGCCCTCAAGTTTAGTAATAAACTCGATATTGTAATTACGGTCTTTCAAATATCTTCTTACTTGTTCTTCTGATTGAGCTTCAACATAAATTGTTTGTGTGTGTTCTCTTACGACTACTTCATCTTTGTTATGTTGAAAAAATACTTTAAATACTGCCATTATATCTATTTCCTCCTAAGTTTTGGTTAGATTATTTTTATAAACCCTGAAATGTATAATATTTTGTGAGTTTCTCAATTTTAAATAAAATAAATTTCACTAAAAGTGAATTGAAACTACGTTTTATATAAAGAGAACATACGAGCAGTTGCCCAGTATGTTTCTAGGGTCATTTTAAATTCGTTCGTATAGAAAAATACAAATAGAACATATTCGTATGTTTTCAGTTATTTCTCATTTTACATGATGTAGTAGAATAAATAAAGCAGTTTTATTTTCTGCTAAAGCTTAATATGTAGAAAAAAGTGATTCACTTTATAAAAGGTATTTAACTAAGTAAATTTAGGCTACATATATTCAAATATTAAATGAATCATCATATAGCTTGAGTCAATAATAAAAATTAATTATGATTAAAAGGAAATATAATAATTAATAATTTAAAATAGAAAGTAATAGTAGAAAGTAATAAAGACGAGATGAGGATGATTGATATGGATAAAGTGAAGCGTATTGTTGAAGATATTAAAAGTGAGAAACAACGAACTGACAAGGTCTTTCAAGATATTACATTTGAAATACGTGCGGAACAAGTTATCATGTTTTTCAATTATAATGAAATCATTGACACTGTAAATGAAGATCAAAATTATGTGAAACACAATCATGACCCTGTATTTATTGATATTCAAGAATTAAATGCTTTGAAAAAAGAGTTACAAGAGCTCAATATTATATACCATGAAAGAAGAGACGACTTTATGTAAAAAGAACTGTTAGTAAGCGTACGCGATTGGCACGTTTACTAACAGTTCTTTTTTTATACTTCTACTGCATCTTCATGAGGTTGCAATGGATGTTCTGAATCTATGTGATCATAAAACATGATGCCATTAATATGATCTATTTCATGTTGAACTACAACGGCTGGATAACCCTTTAAACGTAATTTGACATCGTTACCATCTATATCTTTTGCTTTAACAGTAACTCTATATTTACGGTGTACTAGGCCTGGTATATTTTCGTCTACGCTTAAGCACCCTTCACCAGTAGGTAGATAAGCTTCTTGAATGCTATGACTCATAATTTTAGGATTCACTAACATCAAGTCATAACTTTTACCTTCGCCATCATCCGGTAAATAAACCGCAATCATTTTTTTAGAAATATTAATCTGTGGCGCTGCAAGTCCGACACCAGAACGAAGACCATATTTATTAGCAGTTTCTTCATCTTGACTATTTATTAAAAATGTTCTCATAGCTTTTAATGTTTCTCTATCTTCATTTGATAATGGAACCTCGACATCTTTAGCTTTTTCGCGTAGCGTAGGATGTCCATCTCGAATTATATCTTTCATTGTTAACATTTGTTCATACACCTTCCTTAATATAAAATATACCAAAGATTACCAAATAAAATACAGTAATTCATTTGATTTATTAAAATTTATTATATAATATAGCACACGAAAAAGGAGGATTTTTCAAAATGAAATTTAAATATGGTATTGGTGCCATACTAGCTTCCACAGTACTTATAGCTGGATGTACAACGGATAAAGGTGAGATTAAAGATTACAATGAAAAGATACAACAAGCATTTGATGAAGAAAAGCCTGTTTCTTCAGTAGGCAAAAAACTTAACGAACTAGAGCAAGAAAAACAAAAACTTGTGAAAAAAATCAATGGTAAAGACCAACAAGAAGCAAAACAAACTTCTGAAAAAATTGTAGATAATGTTGAGAAAAGAAAAAAAGAATTTAAAAAAGAAGAAAATGCTTTAGAAAATTCAGAAGAAGCGTTTAAAAAAGCTCAAAAACATTTAGATAATATTAGTGACAAAGATAAGAAAAAAGAAGTGAAAGAGTTAAATGATGCTTTGAAAGATAAATATAAGGCACATGATAACTATGCAAATTCATATAAAAATATTATGAATAAAGAAAAAGATTTATTTGAATATGGCTCACGTGATCAAGCTAATCAAGAAGAAATGAATAAAAAAACAGAAGCTGTATCCAAATCATATAAAACTATGGACAAATCATTTAATAAATACAAAGACGCAATAGAAAAAGTAAATAAAGAAAAACAAGATGTTGATAATTTAAATTAACATGAAAATGCTATTAATTTGAAATTTAATGTAAATAACTATAGCATTATAAATGAGGGCGCTTACATTCATTTGAACATTGACGCTTTGAAACTTGAGAATAATATAGTACAGCAAGTTTGAAATTAGTGATACAGTTTTAAAACTGTACCTATTTACTGTATTACAGAACTTTTCATATTTGTTTAACAGTGAAACAGTTTTGTGATACAATGTTAAAGGATAAAATGAATTTCTATTATACGGGAAAGGTATGGTGAATTGAATGGCTCCGAAATTAAAAGCCCAATTCGATGCAGAGAAAGTATTGAAAGATACTGAATCTCAATTTGAAATGATCCAAATTTTGGATGAAGACGGTAATATCGTTAATGAAGATCTAGTACCTGATTTATCAGACGAGCAATTAGTAGAATTAATGGAAAGAATGGTTTGGACACGTATTCTTGATCAACGTTCTATTTCTTTAAATAGACAAGGGAGATTAGGATTCTATGCGCCTACTGCTGGACAAGAAGCTTCACAATTAGCTTCACAATACGCATTAGAACAAGAAGACTTCATTCTTCCTGGTTATCGTGACGTACCACAATTAATTTGGCAAGGTTTGCCATTAACTGAAGCGTTTTTATTCTCTAGAGGCCACTTCAAAGGAAATAGAATGCCTGAGGGTGTTAACGCGCTAAGCCCACAAATTATTATCGGTGCACAATATGTACAAACTGCTGGTGTTGCACTTGGACTTAAAAAACGTGGGAAACAAGCTGTAGCAATCACATATACTGGTGATGGTGGTTCTTCACAAGGTGATTTCTATGAAGGTATTAACTTCGCTTCAGCTTACAAAGCGCCAGCAATTTTTGTGATTCAAAATAATAACTATGCGATTTCTACGCCACGTAGTAAACAAACAGCTGCTGAAACATTAGCTCAAAAAGCGATTTCAGTAGGTATTCCTGGCATACAAGTAGATGGAATGGATGCACTTGCAGTATATCAAGCAACTAAAGAAGCGCGTGATCGTGCTGTGAACGGTGAGGGTCCAACACTTATTGAAACAATTACTTATCGTTATGGTCCACATACAATGGCTGGTGACGATCCAACGAAATACAGAACTTCAGACGAAGATTCTGAATGGGAGAAAAAAGATCCGTTAGTTCGTTTTAGAAAACATCTAGAAAATAAAGGTCTATGGACTGAAGAGAAAGAAAACGAAGTAATCGATCGTGCGAAAGCTGAAATTAAAACTGCTATTAAAGAAGCGGATAATACAGAAAAACAAACAGTTACAGACTTAATGGAAAATATGTATGAAGAAATGCCTCAACATTTAGCAGAACAATATGAAATCTACAAAGAGAAGGAGTCGAAGTAACCGATGGCACAAATGACAATGGTTCAAGCGATTAACAATGCGCTTAAAACCGAATTACAAAATGATGAAAATGTCTTACTTTTCGGTGAAGACGTCGGTGTTAACGGTGGTGTATTCCGTGTAACTGAAGGATTACAAAAAGAATTCGGTGAAGACCGTGTATTTGATACACCTCTAGCTGAATCTGGAATTGGTGGCTTAGCTTTAGGTTTAACTACACAAGGCTACCGTCCAGTAATGGAAATCCAATTCTTAGGATTCGTATTTGAAGTATTTGACTCTGTTGCAGGTCAAATTGCACGTACACGTTTCCGTTCTGGTAACTCAAAACAAGCACCAGTAACAATTCGTGCTCCATTTGGCGGTGGTGTCCATACTCCAGAACTACACGCAGATAATTTAGAAGGTATCTTAGCGCAATCACCAGGATTGAATGTAGTTATTCCATCAAGCCCTTATGACGCAAAAGGATTATTAATTTCTGCAATTAGAAGTAATGACCCAGTTGTATATTTAGAGCACATGAAATTGTATCGTTCTTTCCGTGAAGAAGTTCCAGAAGAGGAGTATACAATTGAAATTGGTAAAGCAAGTGTCAAACAAGAAGGTAATGACATTACTTTAATTGCTTACGGTGCCATGGTACAAGAATCATTAAAAGCTGCTGAAGAGTTAGAAAAAGATGGTCATTCAGTGGAAGTGATTGATTTACGTACGGTACAACCAATCGACTTAGAAACGTTAGTTGCTTCAGTAGAAAAAACTGGACGTGCAGTTGTAGTTCAAGAAGCACAACGCCAAGCTGGTGTTGGAGCAACAGTTGCTTCAGAATTAGCTGAACGTGCAATCCTATCATTAGAAGCACCAATTGCTCGTGTAGCTGCTGCTGATACCGTTTATCCGTTTACTCAAGCAGAAAATGTTTGGTTACCAAACAAAAACGATATCATTGAAAAAGCAAAAGCAACATTAGAATTTTAATAAATATTAATAAGTTTGGGATAGCTTTTGAAATGTTATCCCAGCTTCAATTATTAATAATAAAACAGCATGAGATTGCGAATCATAAGTTCCGTTCTCATTTTCTAATTTTTGACTAAATATGAATTTTTAGGAGGATAATAACGTGGCATTTGAATTTAAATTACCCGATATTGGTGAAGGTATCCACGAAGGTGAAATTGTAAAATGGTTTGTTAAAGCTGGAGATAATATCGAAGAAGATGATGTTTTAGCTGAAGTACAAAATGACAAATCTGTAGTAGAAATCCCATCACCTGTGTCAGGTACAGTAGAGGAAGTACTCGTAGATGAGGGTACAGTAGCTGTTGTCGGCGATACAATTGTTAAAATTGACGCACCTGATGCAGAAGATATGGAATTTAAAGGTAGCGATAGCAGTGAATCTGCAGAAGAAACAGAAGCAGAACCTGCTAAAGAAGAAAGTTCTGAAGCAGCTGCGACACAATCATCAGCTGATGCAGATGTAGATGAAAACAAACGTGTTAAAGCAATGCCTTCAGTACGTAAATATGCACGTGAAAATGGTGTGAACATTAAAGCTGTTGTAGCTTCAGGTAAAAATGGACGTACAACGAAAGAAGACATTGATGCATACTTAAATGGAGATGCAAGTGCAGCTTCAACTGAGAGCGCACCTGAAACTGCAGAAGAAACTTCTGCGAGCGCAGCACAATCAGCGCCAGTTTCTAGTGAAGGAGAATTCCCAGAAACAACAGAAAAAATTCCTGCTATGCGTAAAGCAATTGCAAAAGCAATGGTGAATTCTAAACACACTGCACCTCACGTTACTTTAATGGATGAAATCGATGTTCAAGAACTATGGGATCACCGTAAAAAATTCAAAGAAGTAGCAGCTGAGCAAGGTACTAAATTAACATTCTTACCTTACGTTGTGAAAGCACTCGTTTCTGCGCTTAAAAAATATCCAGCGCTTAACACAGAATTTAATGAAGAAGCTGGCGAAATTGTACACAAACATTATTGGAATATTGGTATCGCAGCAGATACAGACAGAGGTTTATTAGTCCCTGTTGTAAAACATGCTGATCGTAAATCTATGTTCCAAATTTCAGATGAGATTAATGAATTAGCTGTAAAAGCACGCGATGGTAAATTAACTTCAGATGAAATGAAAGGTGCTACTTGTACTATTAGTAATATTGGATCAGCAGGTGGACAATGGTTTACACCAGTGATAAATCATCCAGAAGTAGCTATCTTAGGTATTGGTCGTATTGCCCAAAAACCTATCGTTAAAGATGGTGAAATTGTAGCTGCGCCAGTATTATCATTATCATTAAGCTTTGACCATAGACAAATCGATGGTGCTACTGGACAAAATGCAATGAACCATATCAAGCGTTTATTAAATAATCCAGAATTATTATTAATGGAGGGGTAAAACATGGTAGTTGGAGATTTCCCAATTGAAACAGATACTATTGTAATCGGAGCAGGACCTGGAGGATATGTTGCAGCAATTCGTGCAGCACAATTAGGTCAAAAAGTAACAATCGTTGAAAAAGGCGAATTAGGCGGTGTATGTCTTAACGTTGGATGTATTCCATCAAAAGCATTATTACACGCATCTCACCGTTATGATGAAACTAAAAACTCTGAAAATTTAGGTGTTATTGCTGAAAGTGTTTCACTTAAATTTGACAAAGTTCAAGAATTCAAACAGTCAGTAGTTAAGAAATTAACAGGTGGCGTTGAAGGATTATTAAAAGGTAATAAAGTAGAGATTGTTAAAGGTGAAGCTTATTTCGTAGATAACAACAGTTTACGTGTTATGGATGAGAAGAGCGCTCAAACTTATAACTTTAAACATGCAATTATTGCAACTGGTTCTAGACCAATTGAAATTCCTAATTTCGAATTTGGCAATCGCGTTATTGATTCAACTGGTGCTTTAAATTTACAAGAAGTTCCTGGTAAATTAGTAGTAGTTGGTGGCGGTTATATCGGTTCAGAACTAGGTACTGCTTTTGCTAACTTTGGTTCAGAAGTTACTATTTTAGAAGGTGCTAAAGATATCTTAGGTGGCTTCGAAAAACAAATGACACAACCTGTTAAAAAAGGTATGAAAGAAAAAGGCGTTGAAATTGTTACTGAAGCAATGGCTAAATCTGCTGAAGAAACAGACAACGGTGTTAAAGTAACTTACGAAGTTAAAGGTGAAGAACAAACGATTGATGCTGATTATGTATTAGTTACTGTAGGTCGTCGTCCAAACACTGATGAATTAGGCTTAGAAGAATTAGGTCTTAAATTCGCAGATCGTGGATTATTAGAAGTAGACAAACAAAGCCGTACTTCTATCGACAACATTTTCGCAATTGGTGATATCGTTCCTGGGCTACCGTTAGCTCATAAAGCGAGCTATGAAGCGAAAGTAGCTGCTGAGGTTATTTCTGGAGAAGCATCAGAAGTGGATTACATTGGTATGCCAGCTGTATGTTTCACTGAACCAGAATTAGCACAAGTAGGTTACACTGAAGCCCAAGCAAAAGAAGAAGGATTAGAAGTTACAGCTTCTAAATTCCCTTATGCAGCTAACGGTCGTGCATTATCATTAGATGACACAACTGGATTTGTTAAATTGTTAACACTTAAAGAAGATAATACACTTGTTGGTGCGCAAGTAGTTGGTACTGGGGCTTCTGATATTATCTCTGAATTAGGTTTAGCAATTGAATCTGGTATGAATGCTGAAGATTTAGCATTAACTGTACATGCTCACCCAACTTTAGGTGAAATGTCTATGGAAGCTGCTGAAAAAGCATTAGGATTACCAATTCATACAATGTAATAATTTATAAGCACAAATTGTTATGCTTTAGAAGTTTTTACTTAAGTGATTAGGAAGTATGCACAGGGACACTGTTCTCGCACTTTCAAGTCAATGTTCAAACATTTAAAGGCGATAACAAATATATAGGGCGGGAATAAGAAATCAATTTAATATATTGGTTTCTGTCCCGCTCTTTTTTTACTTTTTTAAAATTTTGATAACTACTTGTTAACAAAAGGGAGTGTAATGATATGGAATATTCATATCCTATTGATCTTGAATGGACAAATGAAGAAATGATGCAAGTGGTAGCTTTTTTTAATGCCATTGAGCAATACTACGAATCAAAAGTTGAGGGCAAGCTTTTGTTAGAACGCTACAGTCAATTTAAAAAAGTAGTTCCAGGTAAAGCTCAAGAAAAGCAAATATTTAAAGAATTTGAGAAGCAAAGTGGCTATAATAGCTACAAAGCTGTAAAATCAGTCAAAGAGGCTTCTAACCAAAAATATTTTAGCTCAGAATAAATTTAACTATTGTCATATTAGCCATATTTTGATACTTTTATTAAGCACTAAACATAATGTTTGATAAAAGTAAACAAAATATGGTTTTTTGTGTAGAGCATGCTAACGTTGTGATTAACAATTAAGCTTTAAATGTGTAAAAGTAGAAGTTATAAAATAAGGTGACAAAATGAAGATAGGGAAAAAATTAAAAAATCTAAGAAATATTAAACAACTTACTCAAAGTGAGTTAGCAGAACGTACAGATTTATCTAAAGGATATGTCTCGCAAATAGAAAGTGAACACGCTTCACCAAGTATGGAAACTTTTTTTAATATTTTAGAAGTGTTAGGTACGACCCCTCGTGAATTTTTTAATGATTCAGCAAATACTAAGGTGTTATATAAGAAAAATGAGCAAATTCACTATGATGAATCTGATAGAGGATATTTATTGAATTGGCCAATTACACAATCAAATAATTTCGAAATGGAACCTTTAATACTTACTTTAAGACCCAATGCATCTTATAAAAGTTTTGATCCTTCAGATTCCGACACATTCATATATTGTTTACAAGGTGAGATTTCGCTTTTATTAGGGAGTGATTATTATCACGCTGAAGAAGGGGACGCGTTATATTTTAAAGCAAACCAAATACATAGGTTAAAGAACCTTACGTCACAAGATGTGAAAGTGATGGTTGTTGCAACAGCATCATATTTATAGGAGGACAATACATGAACCCTTTATTGACATTTGAATCGGTAAGCAAAGCTTACGATGGAACTCAAATATTAGATAACATAGATTTAAATATTGAATCTGGACATTTTTATACACTATTAGGTCCATCTGGTTGTGGCAAAACTACAATTCTCAAATTGATTGCAGGCTTTGAACAAGTTGATCATGGCCAAATCATTTATCAAGGAAAATCAATTAATCAAGTTCCTGCTAATAAGAGAAAAGTAAATACAGTTTTTCAAGATTATGCACTCTTTCCGCATTTGACTGTATTTGATAACATCGCATTTGGATTAAAAATAAAAAAATTAAACAAGGAAGTCATTAAAACTAAGGTACAAGAAGCTTTAAAATTAGTGAAATTAACTGGCTTTGAAAACAGAATGATAGAAGGCATGAGTGGCGGACAAAAGCAAAGAATTGCGATTGCGCGTGCTATTGTAAATGAACCTGAGATTTTACTTCTAGATGAATCATTATCAGCACTAGATTTAAAACTAAGAACTGAAATGCAATATGAATTAAGAGAAATTCAATCTAGATTAGGCATTACATTTATATTTGTAACACATGATCAAGAAGAAGCATTGGCACTAAGTGACTATATATTTGTAATGAAAGATGGAAAAATACAACAATTTGGTACGCCGATTGATATTTATGATGAACCAGTAAATCGATTTGTTGCTGATTTTATTGGGGAATCTAATATTTTGCAAGGTACGATGGTCAAAGATTATGTCGTTAATATTTACGATCAATCATTTAAGTGTGTTGATATGGGAATTCCGAGTCAACAACAAGTTGAAGTCGTTATCAGACCAGAAGACATTGCATTAGTATCTCCTGGGGACGGGTTATTTGAAGTGACTGTTGAATCCATGTTATTTAGAGGTGTGCACTACGAAATCAATTGTGTAGATAGAAAGGGTTATGAGTGGATGGTGCATTCTACAAAGAAAACTGAAGTAGGCAGTAAAGTAGGTTTATATTTTGAACCAGAAGCGATTCATATTATGGTACCAGGTGAAACTGAAGCAGAATTTGATAAACGCATTAATAGTTATGAGGTAAATGATAATGCGTAAAATAAATGGATTTTTATTTGTACCATACATTTTGTGGATGATTTTATTTATTGTTGTGCCTGTTATTTTGTTAATTTATTTTTCTATGATTGATATCCATGGTGATTTTAGTTTAGAAAATTATAAACAAATGATGACAACCAAATATTTTTTGATGTTATGGGACTCTGTATTGTACGCTGTACTTATTACGCTGACTACATTACTTATTAGTTATCCAGCGGCGTATTTTATTCGTACATCAAAACATCAGAATGTATGGTTATTGATATTAATTATACCTACTTGGATTAATTTACTTCTAAAGACCTATGCATTTATCGGATTGTTCAGTCATGATGGTATTATCAACCGAATATTATATAGTTTACACTTACCTAGAACGGAACTGTTATTTACAGGACCAGCGTTTATAATTGTAGCAAGTTATATTTATATTCCATTTATGATTTTACCAATTTTTAATAATATGAAAGACATACCAAATAATTTATTACAAGCTTCAAGTGATTTAGGTGCTAGTCGTTTAGCCACTTTTAAAAAAGTAATCATGCCTTTAACTAAACGAGGTGTATTAACTGGAGTGCAAGTTACATTTATTCCTGCACTTTCTTTGTTTATGATTACAAGGTTAATTGCTGGAAATAAAGTGATTAATATTGGAACGGCGATAGAGGAACAATTTCTTGTAATTCAAAATTATGGAATGGGTTCTACAATTGCATTATTTCTCATTCTCTTTATGGCATTTGTCTTAATCATCACAAATAATAAATCTACAAATGGAAAAGGGTGAATCATATGAAATGGTATGGCAAACTATATATCGGTATATTAATTGCAGTATTGTACATCCCTATACTGTTTTTAATGTTTTATTCATTTAATTCAGCAGGTAATATGATTCATTTTGAGCATTTTACATTAGCGCACTATCTATCTTTATTTAACAATGACAGATTGTTATCGGTTATTTTTAATACGATTGCAGTGGCATTATTAGCTGCTGCAATTGCAACGGTCGTCGGAACAATGGGAGCCATTGCTTTATATCATTTAAGGAATAAGAAATTAAAAATTTCATTACTAACTTTAAATAATGTGCTAATGGTTTCTTCCGATGTTGTTATTGGTGCATCATTTTTGATTATGTTTACAGCAATTGGTCACTTTACAGGGTTAGGTCTTGGTTTTATCACTGTGCTCATTTCACATATTGCATTTTGCATTCCAATTGTAGTGATAATTGTGTTGCCTAAATTATATGAAATGAATGCACATACGTTAGATGCTGCTAGAGATTTAGGTGCCACTGAGTTACAAGTGTTAAACAAAGTGATGTTACCACATTTATTCCCAGCAATTCTTGGCGGTTTTTTTATGGCATTAACTTATTCATTAGATGATTTTACAGTTAGTTTTTTCGTTACGGGAAACGGATTTAGTGTATTATCAGTAGAAGTTTATGCTATGGCTAGAAAAGGTATAAGTATGGAAATTAATGCGATATCGACTATACTTTTTATAACAATAATCATAGGTATTCTTGGATATTATTTGATACAAAAAATTATCAAACGAAATAAAGCATTGAAGCAGGTGACTCAACAATGAAACGATTTTTACAATTAATCTTGCTCTCAATTTTTGTTGGATTACTATGTCTATGGATAAGTCAAAAACTCACTGAAAAAGAGCACTCTGCTTCAGGTGAAAAAATATATGTGTATAATTGGGGAGAATATATTGATCCAAGTTTAGTAAAAAAATTCCAAAAGGAAACTGGTATTGAAGTTGTGTACGAGACGTTTGATTCTAATGAGGCTATGGAAGCCAAAATACGCAATGGTGGAACAAATTATGATGTTGCTTTTCCAAGTGAATATACGATAGAAAAAATGAAAAAAGAAGGTTTGTTATTACCTTTAAATCATGAGAAAATACCAAATATAAAAAATTTAGATAAAGATTATATGAACATGTCATTTGATAGAGATAATCGTTATTCAGTACCATACTTTTTTGGTACAGTTGGTATTTTATATAATAAAAATGTGTATCCAAAAGATAACTTTAATTCGTGGGAAAGTTTATATAACCCAAAATATGAAAATGATATTTTATTAGTGGATGGTGCAAGAGAAGTTATAGGTTTAGGTTTAAACAAATTAGGCTACAGTTTAAATGATAAAAAAACACAACACTTAGCAGAAGTTGAACATGATTTGAAACAAATAAGTCCTAATATTAAAGGTGTCGTTGGTGATGAAATAACTATGATGCTTGAACAACATGAAGCAAATATCGCGGTTGTGTGGAGCGGTATAGCAGCGCCAATTGTGCAAAATAATAGCGACTTTGATTACGTGGTACCTAAAGAAGGGTCAAACTTGTGGTTTGATAACATGGTTATTCCCAAGACTGCTCAAAATAAAGCAGGTGCACACAAGTTTATCAACTTTATGTTAGATGCACAGAATAGTAAACAAAATACGGAATGGGTAGCTTATGCAACACCTAATAAGACTGCAAGAGCACAATTACCAAAAAATATCAAAGACGATGAACGATTTTATCCTTCAAAACGTACACAAGCAAGATTAGAAGTCTATAAAGATTTAGGTAAGGATACATTAAGTGAATATAATGAACGCTTTTTAAATTTTAAAATGTCGTTAAATTAAAGCGTAGTATAGTAGTTATTTTATCGTTTATTCGATATAATAGTTTGATAAGTAGTATAAGGAGTTGTATAGAAATGTCAGGAGAACAATATACTCAAGTTAGGCGTCCAGTGAGTCGACTAGCAGAAAAGGTATTGGGTTGGTTGAGCTGGATATTCTTACTATTATTAACAATCATCACAATGTTTATTGCACTAGTTTCTTTTAGTAGTGAAAGTTCTATTCAAAATTTAGAAACGTCGTTAAATGGTAATGATTTTATTCAGCAAATACTGGCGAATAATGGATTAAATACGATTCAATTCGTTATTTGGTTACAAAATGGTATATGGGCAGTTATCGTATATTTTATTGTTTGTTTATTAATATCGTTTTTAGCTTTAATATCAATGAATATTAGAATATTATCTGGTTTTTTATTTTTAATAGCTACAATCGTAACTTTACCTTTAGTTCTGTTATTTGTACCACTCATTATACCGATTCTATTTTTAATAGTGGCAATTATGATGTTTGCACGCAAAGATAAAGTAGAAATGATACCAGCATATTATTCTGGTGGTTATCAAGGTGGTTATAATGACTATGGACAAGAAAGAAAAGCAGAACCAAACCCTGAACCAAGAACAGAACCAAACTCACAATATAAAGCACAACAAGATACTTCTGACGTAGAACAACCATCAAATCAAGAACAACAATTAAGAAGAGGTGGGTATAGTTCCGAAGTTGCTAATAAAGTAAATTCGGATATCAATTCAAAAGAGGAAGAACCTCAAGTACTATCTCGACAAGCCAAATACAATTATAAATCAAAACAGCAGTCAAATGATAATGATGAAAATCTTCAAAATGACCTAGCAGATCAAAACTTTGATAGCCAAGCCTCTGAAGAAGAAGCTAGACGTAGACAAGAAGCATTTGAAAAAGAACAACAACTTCAACAAGAAGCATATGAAGAACAACAGCGAATCAAGCAAGAAAAGGCTGAGGAAGCTGCCAGATTGAAACAAGAAAAAGCAGAAGAAAAAGCTCGGATCAAGCAAGAAAAGAAAGCACGTAAACAGCGTGAAAAAGAAAGACGTAAGCAACAACCCAGTGCAGTTAATCAACGAAGAATGAATTTTGAAGAACGAAAGAAAATCACAAGTCAATCTGCAGAGTCATCAGAGAGTGATGAAGAACAAAACCAATCAAGTAAGAATATGCAAAGCGAAGCAGCAGATACAGATAAAGAAAAATAAAGCATGTATTTTATTATGCTATGCATAAAAAAGAGCAAATCCAAAATGGATTTGCTTTTTTTTATATGAATATTTGACAATTTTGACCGTTCACAAAATCACTATAATAATGAAAACATACAGAAATCGTCATTAAACAAAGGTATTAGATTTAAAAATAAACAAAACAGCAACTTCAATAAAGAAATTGCTGTTTTATTACTCTGTATATATTTAAGTAATATGTTTACATAAGTTCTTTAAATGTTTCTAATATTAAATATACATTTAATAAGCTTAAAATAATGATTAATAACCACGATATCGTATTAACCCAAGTTCTGTTTTTAAATTGTCCCATTAAATAACGATTGTTTGTTGCCAATTGTAAAGGTATTAATGAGAATGGTAAAGCTAAACTTAAAAATACTTGTGAAAATACTAGTAATTGTTCAATTTTAGCTTCATCACTTTTAAAAATAATGATACAGAATATAATTGGTAAAATTGCAAGTAGACGTGTAACAAGTCTACGTAACCAATTTGGAATTTTGAGGTGTAAAAAACCTTCCATTACAATTTGTCCAGCCATCGTACCAGTAATTGTAGAATTTTGGCCTGATGCTAATAAAGCAATTGCAAATAAGGTACTCATAATTGTCCCCATAGAAGCTCCTAATATAGGCTGGTTTTGTAAAGCATGATATAAATCGTAGAAACCACCTAATTGATCAGTGTTAACACCATAAAATAAGGCTGCACCTAAAACAAGTAATAAGCAATTAATAATAAATGCGATCGAAAGTTGAATATTAGAATCCATTGTAGCATATTTGATTGCATGTGCTTTTGATTTTAGACTATTTCTATCATACATTCTTGACTGCACAATAGAAGAGTGTAGGTATAAGTTGTGTGGCATAATTGTAGCACCAATAATCCCAAGTGCAATAAACAACGCGCTATTATTCGTTATGATTTCTTTGCTTGGTACAAAACCACTTAAAACCTCATTGACATTTGGTGAAGCGATAAACACTTCAAATATAAAGATCACAAGTACAGTGAAAATTAACGTACCTACGATTGCTTCTATCTTTCGGAAACCAAATCGCATAATAAAGAGTAATAAAAATACATCTAATACGGTGATAAGCGCACCAACAAGTAATGGAATGCCAAACAATAAATCTAATGCTATCGCACTTCCGATTACTTCTGCGATATCGGTTGCAATAATTGCTAATTCAGCAATAATCCAAAACACAAAAGATAATGGTTTATTTAAGTAATATTTTGTAGCTTGTGCTAAATCCATACCTGTAGCTATTCCTAATCTTACCGTCATACTTTGTAGTAACATTGCTGATAAGCTAGAGAGTAAAATGACGAATAGCAAAATGTATCCAAATTGTGCACCACCTTGCATTGAAGTAATCCAGTTACCTGGATCCATGTAACCAACTGCTACTAATAATCCTGGACCTAAATAAGATAATAACTTTTGACTAAATTTACCATTGGTATTAATAGAAACCGTATTGTTGATTTCTTCTAAACTTTTATTATGCATTTTTATATTATTAGTCAATAGTGATACCTCCTATACTTCTAACTAACTTTTTATAGATTACTCCAAAAAAATTATTAGGTCAACCTAACAAAGAAAAATTGTTAGGTTAAAATTTTACTGCTTTTAATTTTTTATTAGTAAATTAATATTTTGAAATATAGAAAATAATACTTTGTAATTTTGTAATATTGTTAAATTTGCTATGATAGTGATAATGAAAGAATAGGAGGAAAAAATGATGAATCGGAAAGCAGAAAAAATCCTTGCTTGGATTGCAAACGGTCTTAGTTTATTATTTTTAATACTCATGATTTTGGGGTTAATTTTATTGAATTTTCCCGAATCCAAGGAAGCATTAAATCAAATATATGAACAGCAAGGTATGTCTATATCAGCAGATGCACTTAAAGCGTCGATATTAATGCAAGGTGGATTTTTATTATTCGCGACGATTCTAGGATTCTGTGGTGTTTTTACAATTAAAGGAAACAGAATTTTAGCTGGGTGTCTTTTAATTGCAGCGGCTTTAATTAGTATTTTTACTGGTAATTTTATCGCATTAATACTTTGGATAATTGCTGGTATTATGCTGTTAGTAAAAAAAGACAAAATTCAATCACAATATCAAATGAAGTCAAATGACAATAGTGAAAATGGCAAGAATAATGATCCACGACAAAAAAGTGACATGAATCCAGAGCAAGAATTAAAAAAGAAAAAAGATGAGGATCCATATATTTATTAAATTATGTGAACGATTCGTACCATTAAAAGATTTATAAAAAATTGAAAATATACGCTAACTGCTAACAAAGTATTGTCTATGTTAGCAGTTTAGTTATGAGTATAATTTTTGGATTTAATATGAATACAGACATAGAAATTAAATAAATATATTTTTTTGCTTCGTCCGTTAATTTAAAGTTAGTTAACGAAATACGTTAAAGTACATTTATTAACATAAAAAAAGAGTCTAGGTCGACTCAACGATTTCCTAAACTCTTTCATATTATTCTTTTTTTAATTCTAATCAGCATAACTGGAGTGGGACGACGAATTTTTTAATAAAAATAAATTTCTGTCCCACTCTTTTTATAAGGTCTAAGCTATTTATACCTTGGTTGCTTTATAGAATCGGAGTTAAACATTATTTATAAAATTTTAATAACTGTGCGAAAGTCTCTTCTAAAAAGTTTAAGAAAGCTTTATCTGTTTTTAATTCATTCGCATTTGGGGCAAGTGTGCGTGCAACAAATAATTCACCTTTTTTCACTTTTTTAACACGATCAATTGCACTCTGTATATCATCGTCTGACATGTTTGCGATGTAAGTTTTTTCTTGAGACATGTGGTCCAAGCTTAAACTATAATCGGATGGTAAGTTTTTAAGGGTTTGAAATTGTTCTTCAAAAACCTTCACACGCTGCGCTTTATCTTTTGCTTCGTGCATAACACCATACATGACAAATAATTGGTTTTCAAAAAGACCTATTTGAAAATGAGGTAACATTTTATAACCGCGATTGTTAGTTGCAAATGCAACCCATGTATCCTTAGGCGGATTTACACTTCGTCTTGCATGTTTAGCAACGTGAGGATAAAATACTTCTCCTGTTGTTGCCTCTAAATATTGGGAAAAATATTCTCCTAATTCATGTAATTGTGGTCGAACATGTTTATTCAAAGCTTCCATTCTGTTATCTAAACCATCAACAGTAAATGCTTTAAAATCGTTTGCTTTAAATGTATATTTAGCCATTTTAACCTCCTAGTATGTAATTATTATTTTTATTTTAGCACAATATTATTCTATAAACATTGCCATTGCATTTTTCTTTGAACGATATTACATTGCACAGAAACGTGTATAAACCTATGAATCAGGGTAAAAACATAGTATTATTAACTAATATGATATTACATACAATTGACTATTTTAAATATATAGAACTTTATCTTATTAAATATTAATGAAAAGTGAGTCGTGAAAAAGGAGAGGGATACAATGACTGTTTATGAGTTTGCAAAAGGCCTTATTTTAGAAGCGGGCATCAATGTAAAAAAAATCATGAAACAAGGTATAGAAATAGAAACTAAGTCAAATCCCAATGATTTAGTGACGAATGTTGATAAAGCGACTGAAAAGTATATTTTTGACAATATTAAGCAGACTTATCCAGAACATTTAGTAATTGGTGAAGAGGGACATGGACATGACCTTAAAGATGAATCAGGTATTGTATGGGTTGTTGACCCAATCGATGGGACGTTGAATTTTGTACATCAAAAAGAAAATTTTGCAATTTCTATAGGCATATTTAATGATGGCAAACCATATGCAGGATTTGTATACGATGTCATAAATGATAAACTTTACCATGCAAAAGTTGGAGATGGTGCATTTGAAAATGGGAATTCGTTATCTACTATTCAATCGAGTCCTTTAAAAACAAGTATAATTGGTATTAATCCAAATTGGCTTACAAAGCCAAAGTTAGGTGAAGTGTTCAAACCAATTGTGGATGAAGCTAGAAGTGCGAGGGCTTATGGCTCGGCTGCCTTAGAAATTATTCATGTAGCTACGGGTAAATTAGGAGGCTACATTACACCTAGATTACAACCTTGGGATTTTGCTGGTGGTTTAATCATTTTGCAAGAAGTAGGTGGCATAGGCACAGATTTAATGGGAAATGCCTTGTCCATATATGAACCGAGTTCCATAGTAATGGCAAATCCTCAATTACATGCAGAACTATTAGAATTTCATTTTCAAAAAAATAATGAAATGATAGAAGCATTACAAAAACGATTAAAACATTAAGATGATTGTTTTGAATCATATAACTAATCAAATTTTAACTTTTAAAGTAAGTGATGTGATACAGAAAGTCAATGATGGTTTAATTAGTAGCGTGTTAAATACAAACTTTAATGCATTTTTAAATAAAATTAACATATAAAAAAGGACAGAAAATACATTTTTTAATGATTTTCTGTCCTCATTTATTTTATAATTATAACCAATTATTCTCACGATATTTCTTTTTTAAAGTGAAACCGCACCCAAATGTTGCAATGAATAGTATAAATGTTAAAATCATCATTGGAACATTTGTAGCAGCGATACTAAAGCTAAACAAAAGCAAAAATATAACAGCTATGATAGCGAGTACCCAGAATATTGATTTAGATTTTTTTTGTTGCATCCCAACCACACCTTTATAGTTTTCTTTAACCAATTATATGATATAATAAAAAAGTTGCAAAGAAAAGTGGGAATTTACTCGAGAAAGGAAATTATATAAAATGACTAAAATAAGAGAAGATGTTCGTAATATCGCAATCATCGCTCACGTTGACCATGGTAAAACAACATTAGTAGATGAATTATTAAAACAATCAGGAATTTTCCGTGAAAATGAGCATGTTGATGAGAGAGCAATGGATTCTAACGACATAGAAAGAGAACGAGGCATAACAATTCTTGCTAAAAATACGGCAATTAATTATAAAGATAACAGAATCAACATTTTAGATACACCTGGACACGCCGATTTCGGTGGCGAAGTTGAACGTATTATGAAAATGGTTGATGGTGTAATCTTAGTTGTAGACGCTTATGAAGGTACAATGCCACAAACACGTTTCGTATTAAAAAAAGCACTTGAACAAAATTTAAAACCTGTAGTAGTAGTAAATAAAATTGATAAACCTGAAGCTAGACCTGAAGGTGTAGTAGACGAAGTTTTAGATTTATTTATTGAATTAGAAGCTAATGATGAACAATTGGATTTCCCTGTTGTTTATGCATCAGCTGTTAATGGTACTGCAAGTTTAGATTCTGAAAAACAAGATGAAAACATGCAATCACTTTACGAAACAATTATTGATTATGTGCCAGCGCCAATTGATAATAGAGAAGAACCGTTACAATTCCAAATAGCATTGTTGGATTATAACGATTATGTTGGACGTATTGGTGTAGGACGTGTATTTAGAGGAACGATGCGTGTTGGTGATAGTGTATCTTTATTAAAATTAGATGGCTCTGTAAAGAATTTCAGAGTAACTAAAATTTTCGGTTATTTCGGATTAAAACGTGAAGAAATTGAAGAAGCTTATGCAGGCGATTTAATTGCTGTTTCAGGTATGGAAGACATTAACGTAGGTGAAACTGTAACACCTAATGATCATCAAGAGCCTTTACCGGTTCTTAGAATAGATGAACCTACATTGGAAATGACATTTAGAGTTAATAACTCACCGTTTGCTGGACGTGAAGGTGACTTTGTAACGTCTCGTCAAATTCAAGAGCGTTTAGATGAACAATTAGAAACAGATGTATCATTAAAAGTAACTCAAACAGAATCTCCAGATAAATGGATAGTTGCAGGACGTGGTGAACTACATTTATCTATTTTAATTGAAAATATGAGACGTGAAGGTTATGAATTACAAGTTTCAAAACCACAAGTTATCTTAAGAGAAATTGATGGCGTTAAATGTGAACCATTCGAACGTGTACAATGTGAAGTACCACAAGAATATACAGGTGCTGTCATAGAATCATTAGGTCAACGTAAAGGTGAAATGCTAGATATGGTGACTACTGATAATGGTTTAACTCGTCTGATATTTATGGTTCCAGCACGTGGTTTAATCGGTTATACTACTGAGTTTATGTCACAGACACGTGGCTACGGTATTATTAACCATACTTTTGAAGAATTCAAACCTCGTGTTAAAGGCCGTATAGGCGGTAGAAGAAATGGTGCGCTTGTGTCTATGGACAAAGGTCAAGCAAGTTCATATGCGATTATGGGATTAGAAGATCGTGGTACGAACTTTATGGAACCAGGTACTGAAGTATATGAAGGTATGATTGTCGGTGAACACAATCGTGAAAATGACTTAACAGTAAATATTACGAAAGAAAAACACCAAACTAACGTACGTTCAGCTACAAAAGATCAAACAGTTACAATGAAACGCCCAAGAAAATTAACTTTAGAAGAAGCATTACAATTTATCAATGATGATGAATTAGTAGAGGTAACGCCTGAAACGATTCGCATTAGAAAAACAATTTTAGAAAAAGCAGCGCGTGAAAAAGAAGCAAAACGAATCAAACAATTAATGCAAGAAGAAGAGTAATTAGTAAATCATCATAGTATTGGAGCAATAAATACTTTTGATTAACATGGCAATGTCAATTTCTATTGGAATAATATAGAGATTGATGTTGCTTTTTTTTATGATATTCACTTGTTAAGTAGTAAAAATGATCTGTATTTGGTAATATAATTAGTTCGATTTTTAATTAATTAGGCGTTTTAGTAAAGCAGAGGTGTTATATTAACTTATAACTTTTATACACATGACATCAAATTAAATCATTTAATTGTATTTATTCATGATAGATAAATATTTTGATTTTGTAGCGAATATCTTTGATAAGTAATCGTGAAATCTAGAATAGTAGTTACTGATAAAACTTCAAAGTATATCATGAGTTGCTTGAGTATACAGGATCAGTTTTGTTTCACATCAAGAAAGTTAATTGATAAGCAATGGTGATATAAAACAAACCCTATAAAAGTTTCAAATTGATAGAAACTTTCACAGGGCGTATTTTAAGGTTAAGGTTCCAGTTGACTTATAAAATATTAACAGTCGATGACGATGGTCAAAGCTATTAATGATTGCTAATATGATGAAGCTATATTTTGCTTTTTGGTTTAAAAGATGTGTAAGTCTGTACAAATAGATTATCGATGGTCGAAGGTTGTTGCTTGATTACGTTGTTTTGGTGTATCCAGACGACTTTTACATTCGTCGCACATAAAAGTGTGCATTGGATCATTTCTTAATCGTTTAGCTTCTAATGTATTTTGATCAATGAATACTTCGGTATCACAGATAATACATTGCACTTTTATCATTTAAATCACCTCGATGTGAGTAACATACTTGAACTCATATGAATAACCTTGTTCTGGAATATAGACAAAACTATCTACGAAGTTATCTTCATAAAGTCTTTTACCATCACGAGCGAATTGGAAGAAAAGATATGGTAGTAAATCTATTGGCACTTCTATTGAGTCATTATCATTAAATAAACGTATTGCTTTCGCATGATCATAAGGCTCAGCATTTTTGAAAAATGGTGACATATTAATTACAAATGAATTTTCTAAAACTGCTCTTTTTCTATATTTAATTTCTGAATTAAGTGTTGGAGGATTTGTTTGTCCTTCTAAAATTGCACGATTCCATTCCCGATTGTCATCGAAATTGATTGGTTTAGTGCCGTCAAAAACACCACTCTCTAAATCTTCTAATTTAACTTTTCTATCATCAAATATCCAAGTTGTACTATCTAAAGTAATTGGAAATTTAACTTCACCCTTAATTTGAATCATAATCCCACTCCTAATGTATTATAAAAATTTTAAATAAAATGAATCGACAAAAAGTTCAGCCGTTACAATAATTGACATTTTTGTGAATTTAGACGTAATTAAATAGTTTATATCATATGAGATGCTTCATATAAATAAAAATGTCTAATTGCATGAACGCTCATAGCACAATGATTTGTGTAGTTCGTTTCATTAATTATATATGTAGCTAAACTAAATATATCACTATTTCTAATATTATCATAAATAACTAGCCTTAGTATATTACTGAATTCGCTTGCTTTTTCTGTATCAGTAAGATAAACTTTTACATATAAAGTTACAATTGATAGGGGGAGTATGTCATGGTAAAGGGCCAAAAATTAAACAGTGCGGCATATGACCAATTAAATAAAGATGCAGACAGGATTCTTCAATTGATCAAAGTTCAAATGGATAATCTTACATTACCTCAATGCCCATTGTATGAAGAAGTTCTTGATACGCAAATGTTTGGTTTACAAAAAGAAGTTGATTTTGCTGTTGAACTAGGCTTGGTAGACAGAGAAGCGGGCAAAGATTTAATGCTTCGTTTAGAAAAAGAATTGTCCAAATTGCATGAGGCATTTACAAACGTTTAATTGGATTCAGTAATTTTAAAAGTATAAATTTATTTTTACTAAATAAAATGATATAAAGTGAAATTAAGTAGTTAAAAAACTACATAAGATATTTGAAGTGGCTAAGATGTCAATATTATATTGATTGTATCGTAGCCACTTTTTTTGTTTGATAACAAAGGATGTATCAGTATATTAATGATTGAACAACAAATTATATTTGTTCGAAAAATGAATACAATTTTTGATATACTGTTAAAGGTACAATTAATTTAAAAAACAATTTCGGTTTTTAGAATAACGTAACGTTTCTGAAACTTTTATTAAAAATGATTAATATGTAAAGAATATATAAAATAGAATTGGATGATATGTCGAATGAATAACATAAAGAGTTTTTTTCAATATATTAGCAAGAATGCTAAATATATTGATTATCCGTTAGTAATTACATATTTGTTGTTATGTCTCATTGGCTTAGTCATGGTATATAGTGCAAGTATGGTTGCAGCCACTAAAGGTTCTTTAACAGGCGGTGTACCTGTGACAGGAACATATTTTTACACTAGGCAATTAATGTACGTAATTATGAGTATCATTCTTGTTTTTATTATGGCTTTTGTGATGAATGTGAAGTTTTTGGAAACAATTAAGTTTCAAAAATGGATGATGCTTGGGATTATCTTATTATTAATGGCAACGCTTTTAGTAGGAAGTAATATTAATGGTTCGAAAAGTTGGATTAATTTAGGCTTTATGAATTTACAAGCTTCAGAACTGTTGAAAATTGCTTTGATATTATATATTCCATATATGATTGAAAAGAAAAGGCCAAAAGTTTTTAAAAATCCTAAATTAATGACTTCACCAATCATTTTATCTGCTATTTGTATTGGCCTTGTGTTTTTACAGCGCGATGTAGGGCAAACATTATTAATTTTAATAATTTTTTTCTCAATCTTATTTTATGCAGGTATTGGCGTTCAAAAATCGCTAAAATATGGTTTAATTGTTCTTACAGGTGTTGTACTTATTGGTGGCTTATTTTTACTCATAGGGCTCGTGCCAGATTATTTAACGGCTAGATTCAGTACCCTTACAGATCCATTTAGTAATGAAGGTGGCACAGGTTACCACATTTCTAATTCATTAATTGCAATTGGTAATGGAGGATTGTTAGGCCGTGGTTTAGGAAATAGTATTATGAAATTAGGTTATTTGCCGGAACCACATACTGACTTTATTTTCTCTATTATTTGTGAGGAACTTGGACTTGTTGGAGGGCTAATTGTCATTTGCCTATTATTCTTTATTGTATATCGTGCATTTGAACTTGCGAGTAAAACAAGCTCATACTTTTATAAATTAGTTTGTGTAGGTGTTGCGAGTTATATAGGTAGTCAAACATTTGTCAATTTAGGTGGTATTTCAGGCACGATACCTTTAACTGGTGTCCCGTTACCATTTATTAGCTTTGGTGGGTCATCAATGATTAGCTTAAGTATTGCAATGGGACTATTGTTAATTACAGCTAAACAAATTAAAGTAGATGAATCGAAAAGAAGACAGCAACGTAAACATACTAAAAATTTTAGCGTGCCAAAAAATAATTAATACGTGCAAAATAAGCAAACGATTCAACATGCAAATGTTGGAAACGTTTGCTTATTTTTTTATCTGTACAAGCTACTTTTGAAAAAGTTAATAAGTGTAACTCTTTTGATAAGTTTAAGTTATCAATAATGATAACTTTATATTATGTTGTTTTTGTGATATAATCTCTCTTAAATACGATAGGTATCCATTTTTTCAGTGTTAATTACAATAAAATAGTTAGTCTTATCTTTAAAATAAAAGTAATGGTTTTATTGTAATTTTAAATAATGTGAAAACTATTTTACTGTATACATAGTTCGTATTTTGCTATAATCAATTTTATATTCAACTTTTTAGAAAATTCAAAATTTAAGGGGGACCATGATTTGAAACAAATTAATAAACTTATGGTAGCCAATCGTGGAGAGATAGCAATAAGGATTTTTAGGGCTGCAACAGAATTGAATATTAAAACAGTTGCGATTTATTCAAACGAAGATAAAGGGTCTTTACATAGATATAAAGCTGATGAGTCATATTTAGTTGGGAAAGATTTAGGACCAGCAGAATCATATTTGGATATAGAGCGCATTTTAGATGTTGCGAAACGTGCAGGAGTGGACGCAATTCATCCTGGTTATGGATTTTTAAGTGAAAATGAAACTTTTGCTAAACGCTGTCAAGAAGAGGGGATAAAGTTTATCGGCCCACGTGTCGAACATCTAGACATGTTTGGGGATAAAGTTAAGGCAAGAACGACAGCTATAAATGCTGATTTAAGAGTTATTCCAGGTACAGATGGACCAATTGATAATCAATCCGATGCAATTGCTTTTGCAAATGAAGCCGGCTACCCATTGATGATTAAAGCTACAAGCGGTGGCGGCGGTAAGGGTATGCGTATTGTGCGTTCAGAAGATGAATTGGAAGAAGCATTTCACAGAGCAAAATCTGAAGCAGAGAAATCTTTTGGTAATAGTGAGGTTTATATTGAAAAATATATAGATAATCCAAAACACATTGAAGTACAAGTCATTGGTGATGAACATGGAAACATCGTTCATTTATATGAACGTGATTGTTCTGTCCAAAGACGACATCAGAAAGTTGTTGAAGTTGCGCCATCTGTTGCACTTACTGATGATTTAAGAGAGCGTATATGTGATGCTGCGATTCAATTAATGGAAAATATTGAATATGTAAATGCTGCTACAGTTGAATTTTTAGTATCTGGAGACGATTTCTATTTCATAGAAGTTAACCCTCGTGTACAAGTTGAGCATACAATTTCTGAGATGGTAACAGGTGTAGATATTGTTAAAACTCAAATTCTTGTAGCAGATGGTGAAAAACTATTTGATGATGAAATAGGCATGCCACAACAAAAAGATATTCAAACATTAGGCTATGCGATTCAATGTCGTATTACAACGGAAGATCCAACAAATGACTTTATGCCAGATACTGGTAGAATTATTGCTTATCGCTCAAGTGGTGGCTTTGGTGTCAGACTTGACGCTGGTGATGGTTTCCAAGGTGCCGAGATTTCACCATATTATGATTCATTACTTGTAAAATTATCTACACATGGTATGACGTTTAAACAAGCAAATGAAAAAATGGACCGTTCATTACAAGAAATGCGCATTCGTGGCGTGAAAACTAATGTGCCATTTTTAATTAATGTAATGAGAAATACTCAATTCAAGACCGGAGATTACACGACTAAGTTTATCGAAAGTACACCTGAGTTATTTGATATTGAACCTACATTAGATAGAGGAACAAAGACATTAGAATATATAGGTAATGTATCTATCAATGGTTTTCCTAACGTAGAAAAAAGGCCGAAACCGATTTATGAAACGTCGCCAATTCCTCAGGTTCCAAAAAAGGTTGTCGAAAAATTTGAAGGTACAAAGCAGTTATTAGATCATAAAGGGCCACAAGCAGTTGCGGAATGGTTAAAACAACAAGAAGATGTATTAATTACAGATACAACGTTCAGAGACGCACATCAGTCATTGTTGGCCACACGCGTACGAACTAAAGATATGATGAATATTGCTTCTAAAACAGCAGAAGTAATGAAAGATAGTTTTTCATTAGAAATGTGGGGCGGCGCAACATTTGATGTTGCTTACAACTTCTTAAAAGAAAATCCGTGGGAAAGACTTGAAAGATTAAGAAAAGCTATTCCAAACGTTTTATTCCAAATGCTTTTACGTGCATCTAACGCTGTTGGCTATAAAAACTATCCAGATAATGTCATTAAAAAATTTGTGAAAGAAAGTGCTGATGCAGGTATAGATGTCTTCCGCATATTTGATTCATTAAATTGGATAGATCAAATGAAAGTGGCAAATGAAGCCGTTCAAGAAGCAGGTAAGATTTCAGAGGGCGCTATTTGCTATACAGGTGATTTCTTAAATAGTAATCGTTCTGATATTTATACATTAGATTACTATATAAATATGGCGAAAACACTTGAATCAGAAGGATTCCACATTTTAGCAATTAAAGATATGGCCGGTTTATTAAAACCAAAAGCTGCGTATGAATTAATCGGTGAATTAAAAGCAGCGGTCAATTTACCAATTCATTTACACACACATGATACAAGCGGAAATGGGCTATTAACTTATAAAGAAGCTATAGATGCAGGTGTAGATGTCATTGACACAGCAGTTGCATCTATGAGTGGTTTAACCAGTCAACCTAGTGGTAATTCGTTGTATTATGCACTGAATGGTTTCGGTAGAAGCATGCGTGCAGATATTGATGGTATGGAAGAATTATCACATTATTGGGGTACTGTACGTCAATACTATAGCGATTTCGAAAGTGATATTAAGTCACCTAACACAGAAATTTATCAACATGAAATGCCAGGTGGACAATATTCGAATTTACGTCAACAAGCGAAAAGTTTAGGCTTAGGCAATAGATTTAATGAAGTGAAAGATATGTATAAACGTGTTAATTTCTTATTCGGTGATATTGTTAAAGTAACACCTTCATCAAAAGTTGTTGGTGATATGGCTTTATACATGGTTCAAAATGATTTAGATGAACAAACGATAATAAAAGATGGATATAAATTAGATTTCCCTGAATCTGTCGTATCATTCTTTAAAGGAGAAATTGGTCAGCCGGTAAATGGATTCAATAAAGACCTTCAAAAAGTGATATTGAAAGGTCAAACACCATTAACTGAACGACCAGGAGAATACTTAGAGCCAGTCGATTTTGAAACAGTGAGACAAGAATTAGAGGAAAAACAACAAAAAGAAGTCACTGAGCAAGATGTAATCAGTTATGTGTTATATCCTAAAGTCTATGAACAATTTATTTCGACACAAGAACAATATGGCAATGTATCACTTCTAGATACGCCAACATTTTTCTTTGGCATGAGAGCAAATGAAACTGTAGAAATTGAGATTGATACAGGTAAACGATTAATTATTACACTTAAAACGATTACAGAACCTGATGAAAAAGGCGTACGTACGATATTTTATGATATGAATGGTCAGGCTAGACGTATCTTTATACAAGATGAAAATGTGAAAGCCAATGCCAGCGTTAAACCCAAAGCGGATAAACTGAATCCAAATCATATTGGTGCACAAATGCCAGGATCAGTTACAGAAGTAAAAATTACAGAAGGTGAATCTGTGACGAGTGGGCAAGCATTATTGATTACTGAAGCTATGAAGATGGAAACAACTATTCAAGCACCATTTGATGGTGTCGTAAGAAAAGTGACAGTACAAAATGGTGATGCGATTGAAACAGGAGATTTATTAATAGAAATTGAAAAAGAGCAAGAAGATTAAACTAAAAAATGCTGGGATACGGTTAACGTATCCCAGCATTTTTGTAAGTTAATTAAAGTAGATTATCCGCCACTTCTTATCGTTCTTAGCATCAATACAATAAAGTAAGCAATTAAACCAAACAATATTGTTATGAATAGTGCGTGCAATAAAGCAATTAATAAATTCACTTCAGTAATAATAGATAAAGCACCTGTAATCACTTGTAAAATTATTAAAATAAATGCAGCGGTATAACCAAAACGAATTGTTCGATTTTCTTTGTAATTATTAATTGCGTGTATAAACGTAATTAAAATCCAAATAAAAGCGATTAAAGCCATACCTCTGTGAGTGAAGTTCACCCAATCTTGTACGTTATGAGGTATTAAATCATTAAATGGAAGCGGCCATTGACCATAAGCTAAACTTGCTTCTTTATGTCTAACTAAAGCTCCAGTATAAATCGTTAAATATACAATGACTGCCATAATCCATGTGTAGATTCTAAGTGGTTTACGAATAAATAATTCATCAGCTTCGTATTTACGGTCTACTTCAAAGATAATTAACGCTAAAACAAATACTGAAGAAAATGAAATTAATGAAATACCAAAATGTAACGCTAAAACATAATCGTTTTGTTGCCACATGACTGCTGCTGCACCAACAAGTGCTTGTAATAATAAGAAACCAATACTAATCATGCATAACGGTTTAACTTCTTTGATATAACCAATATGTTTCCAAGCAACTATCACTAGCCATAAAACAAGAATTAAAGATAGACCTGATACTGCACGATGACTTAATTCAATAATTGTTTGTATAGGCAAATTTTGAGGTAAAAAAGCACCATGACATAACGGCCAGTCAGAGCCACAACCATCAGCTGAACCAGTTTTAGTAACTAGGGCACCTCCTAACTGTACAAATGCCATTATTATCGCTGCCAATACAGATAACCATTTCAGGTTTTTTTTGTTAAACAAGAATTAACCCCCCACAAATAAATAAAACAGAATATGAGTAATGGTTCAGCTCAAATGATAACAACCATTATACTGTAAACCAAAGACTCTTTACATTTACTTCTTTATTTTTAAATAAAACTTAATTATTATTATAACAAGAAATACACTTCTAATTGTGTCACAAAAATGACTATTTGTGAATGTCGATAAAGTGTCACAAATAACTTTGTATAAATGTAGTCAATGACCTTAAATTGATATATCATTGTATTATATGGAAAATTTAGGAGGGAAATTATGAACAAAGAACAAACTTTGTCGCATAATTCTAGTCGTGTAACGTTTAAAGAGTTACAACAAATTATTAAGATGGGACTAGTACAGGGCAATTTAATTCCAGCGTTTGCTGGTTCATGGCTTGCAATTGTGTTGGCAAATCATTCCTTCCTCTCGTCAATACCACAGATTTTAATGATGTTGGTAGGTTCGACATTAATTATGGGGGGCGCATGCGCTTTAAATAATTACTATGATCAAGATATTGACAGTATCATGCCAAGTAAACAGCAAAGACCTTCAGTTAATGGGAAAATTTCAAATAGAAATTTATTATTACTTAGTTTTGGAATGATGCTCGTAGGGGAAGCATTATTATTTGCTTTAAATATACCATCCGGTGTAATTGGATTGTTAGGTATCGTTGGCTATGTGTCATTTTATTCAATTTGGTCTAAACGTCATACAGTTTGGAATACAGTAATTGGGAGTTTTCCTGGTGCTGTACCACCGATAATAGGTTGGACAGCTATCGAGAGCAATATTAGTATAATTGCTGTAGCGCTATTCTTAGTAATATTTTGTTGGCAACCAGTACATTTTTATGCATTGGCAATAAAACGTAAAGATGAATATAGCTTGGCAAATATTCCGATGTTACCTTCTGTTAAAGGTTTCAAACGCACGAGAGTGAGTATGTTTATATGGCTAATATTGTTATTACCATTGCCATTATTATTGAGTGATCTTGGTACAACGTTTATGGTATTAGCTACGTTATTAAACTTAGGATGGTTATATTTAGGTTTAACTAGTTTTAAAAAAGATTCAGATCAAACAAAATGGGCAACAAAAATGTTTATTTATTCTTTAAACTATTTAGTAGTTTTCTTCGTACTCGTTGTTGTTGTTTCATTAATTAAAATGTTCTAATAAATATTAATAAGGATGGAATTTATGAATTTACCAATCTTACCTACAATTAGCACAACATGTATAGTGATAAGCGCAATCCTTATTGCAATCGGATGGCGTAAAATATGGAAAAGAGAAATCGAAAGTCATAAAAAATTTATGTTACTTGCTGCTGTATTTGCGCTAACGTTTTTTATTATTTATGCTTCGAGAACGATATTTATTGGTAATACTGCTTTTGGCGGTCCAGAATCAATTAAGATTTATTATACAATATTCTTAATTTTTCATATCAATTTAGCTACCATTGGTGGGTTATTGGGACTTTTCCAAATTATCACTGCGTTCAAAGACAAGTTTAAACTTCACAGATTTGTAGGACCAATTGCATCAATTGTTTGGTTTTGTACTGCTATCACAGGCGTGATGGTTTATGTACTACTCTATGTATTATATCCAGGCGGAGAAACGACATCATTATTGAAAGCAACTTTCGGTTTTATAAATATACTTAGCTAAGGATGCGAGAGACTAATCTAGCTAAAATATTGATTATATCTAAAAATAACCTGCGACACTTTTGTGTCGCAGGTTATTTTTTATTTAAAGGTTACAGATACATTTGGATTTATTTTATATTAATAAAAATGTGAAAATATGAATTAAGTGTAGAAGCATCTTAACCTAAGATAAATATCTATTTAAGTGTTTTGCTGTAACAGAAGCAGTGTTTGTTAATAGACCATCCGGTTTCCCTTGATATAGTAATTTGCCACCTTTATTTCCAGCATATGGACCAATATCTATAATCCAATCCGCATGCGTCATCATTGTTAAATTATGTTCAATGATTATCACAGTGTTCCCTTGCTCAATTAAATTATAAAAACTAGCTAAAATAATTGGTATATCATCTTCATGTAAACCAGTGGTAGGCTCATCAAATACAAAGATATGGCCGCTTACAGTGTGTGTTAAATACTTGCTGAGTTTAACACGTTGTATTTCACCACCAGAAAGTGTATCAAGTGTTTGACCTAAACTCATATAATTTAAGCCAGTTGCCTTCAATGATTGTAAAGGTTCTGCAATAGACCTATTTGTATGGAAGAAATCTAACGCTTCATCCACCGTTAAGTTTAATATATCTGCTATTGAATAGCCTGCAATCGTTGCACTTAATACTTCAGGTTTATATCTTTTACCACCACATACATTACAAATTTGAGTGAAGTCTGGCATAAACGCAAGCTCAGTTTTTAACACGCCTTTGCCATGACACTCAGGACAAGCGCCTTCAGAGTTGTAACTGAATAATGATTTCTTTAAGCCTGTATGATTACTGAAATAGTTACGGACGTCTTCAAATATATCAAGATATGTTAATAAATGAGAACGACTTGAAGCGTGCACCGGTTTTTGATCAATAATAATAGCATCAGTATTATTTTTTAAGCCCCAGTGTATAAGTGTGCTCTTGCCAGATCCAGCTACACCGGTTACCACAGTCATTGCATGTTTAGGAATACGCGCTGAAATATCCTTTAAATTGTTTTGCGTCATATGGTTTAAGTTAATAAACGCATGAGTTGGTCTTACTTTTGATTTTAATTTGTGTTTTTTCTTTAGTGCTTGTCCAGTACTAGAATTTGATGATAACAGACTAGAATAACTACCAGTGAAAATAATTTCACCGCCATTTTTTCCGGCATAAGGTCCTAAATCTATGATGTGATCAGCGATTTTGATAACGTCAGGGTCATGCTCTACAACTAGAACTGTGTTACCTTTGTTTTTAAGCGATTGAATAATTTCATTTATTTTTTGAATATCCTCAGGATGTAGCCCGACACTCGGTTCATCAATGATATAAACTAGGTCACTTAAAGGACTATTTAGATGTCTGATAAGTTTAATACGTTGAGACTCTCCACCTGACAGGGTCTTCGTTTCACGATCCAAAGTAAGATAGTTAAGACCGATATAACTTAGAGATTCTAATTGCTTTAGCAAAGGGTTAATTATAAATTGTGCTTTACTAGACTCTAGTTTTTTTATGAAATGCATCGCATCATCAATAGATGAGTGTGTGAAATCAGCAATATCTAAGCCGTTAATTTTAGATTTTAATACATTTTGATTTAATCTCTTGCCATCACATGTCGGACATTTTTGTGACGTCACAACTCTTTCAATATCATTTTTGAATTTATTTTTTTCGAAATTATCATTTAATAAAAATGAACGTCTGAATCGATGGATCAGCCCTTCGAATTTTGCAGTTTTTGGCCAGTTTTCAGGAGGATTTTTCAATTTGGTAGGTTTCGTGTATAACAAAGTATCCAATTCTTCTTTAGTATAATGCTTTAATTTCTTGTCATTATCAAATAAACCTGAATATAAATAACGTTTACCACGCCAACTATCTGGTCTGAAAGAAGGGAAACGGATTGCATCTTCATTTAAAGATTTTTCAAAATCTAATAACTCTTCTAAGTTAATATCTTCTATGTATCCAAGGCCAGAGCATGTTTCGCACATACCTTTTGGGTTATTAAAAGAAAAGATATCAGAATATCCTACAAATGGTGTACCGATACGTGACCATAATAAACGGACTGAAGCATATATATCAGAAATTGTACCTACAGTTGAACGTGAATTTCCCCCTAATCTTTTTTGATTGATAATCATAGCTACGGGTAAGTGTTCTATTAAGTCTACGTTTGGTTTACTATATTGTTTTAATTGGTTTTGTATATATGTAGAATATGTTTCGTTAAGTAAACGTTCAGATTCGGCAGCAATTGTATTGAAGACTAATGATGACTTACCTGAACCAGAACGACCAGTGAATACAGAAATTTTATGTTTTGGTATATCTACGGAAATATCTTTCAAATTATTTTGTTTCGCACCGTGAATACGAATGATTGACATTTTTGTCACCCCTTTATTTATTTTATACCCAAAATTTTATTGTCTATTAAGTCGTGTTAAGATAATCTATGATGAAAATGTAAAGGGATGATTACAAATCAATAAATTTGAGGACATGCCTTGCTTGTATCTGTTATAAACATGTACAATGAACCAAAGAATAATGTAGGTGGATGAGCGATGAAGAAACTGATAATTAAAGTTATTGGTGTATTAGTATTGATTTGTTTTATAATTTATTTATTTTACTCACCGCGTTTGAAATTCGATGTTTTAGAAAATCCTAATAAAGATACGTCAAAAACAACACAAAATAAAGATTTTCGAAACACAAAAACAAATGTTGAAAATCCAAAGCTTAAAAAAGGTGTGGGTACTTGGATTGGACAAGATTTACATAATTTAACTGAAAATTATGGACAAGCTGATAGAGTGTATGCATATAAAGGTGGTTTTAAAAACTACGTCTTTAAACAAAAAGATCAATATTATCTTGTAACAACTAAAAAAAATAAGATTAAATCTGTGTATGCCACTGGTAAAAATGCTAACGCTAATCCGGTAGAAATTGGTGACAATGCATCTCATGTTTTCGAAAAGTACAGTATCAATCCGGAACCGACGATTAAAGCTAATGGCAAAACGTATGAAATAGAACTTTCTGATTCAGATATGAAAACACAGACATTAATTAAATTTAATGATGTTTATGCACAAATATATATTGATCAACAAGCTAACGAAATCGTAGGTGTAAGATATTTAGATAGTGAAGCATTAATGGCATTTAAACCTTATCAAATGATAACTGCACAAGAAGATAAAAAGGTGAAAAATAATTATAAAAAAATACCATATGAACAGAATGCAAATCAATTGATGACACTTTATGAAATAACTAATGAAATGCGTAAATTAAAAGATGCAAAACCTTTAAAAATCAACAATGACGTAGCTCATATCGCATCATACAATTTATACGAAGCTATTGATACTGACAGTGTAGAATTCACAGAAGATGCATTAAAACAAAAGCTGAATGAACAAAATATTTCTTTTGTTTCCACTAGTCAAAATGTGGGTTATGATTTTAACGAAGTACCAACTTTAATCCACAGTTGGTTAAACTCTGATATTCATAGATCAAGGATGTTAAATTCTAAATACAATGAAGTTGGCGGCGAAGTGTCAAACGGATATTATACAATTATTTTCATTGAAGATAAGTAGGAGAGATTATTATGATAACAGAAGAAACGGTGAATATTCTTGATGATATTGAGCATTTAAGTGATAAAATACTTGATTCACGATTATATCATTCATTTAAAAAAGCAGAACAAAATTTACAAGAAAACGATGAAGCACATTTACTCTATCAAGCCTTTTTAAAATCAAAAGAACAATATGATGAAATCATGAGATTTGGTAAATATCATCCAGATTACCAAAAAGTGATGTTAGAAACACGTAAACGTAAACGTGCTTATGAAATGCTACCTGTAGTTATGGATTACAAACAAAAAGAGGTTGCATTACAAAACTTAATAGATGAGGTTATCGTGAAAATAGCTTATGCTGTATCTGAAAATGTAAAGATAGAAACTGGCAATCCATTTTTCCAAAAAGATGCAAGTGGTTGTGCTACAGGTGGTTCTTGTAGCTGTTCTTTATAGCAAATCAACGCTGTAGTGTTAATTCATATAAAAGCTGGGCACTTGTAGTGACCCAGCTTTTGTATAATTATTTATTTCGATAGGTGTTTTTAAAACGTTCTGCTAAATCAGGTCTATCAGTGACTAACGTATGCACCCCAGTTTTAACTAAATCATTCATTAAATCTAAATTGTTAATGCCATAAAAGCCTGGAACGATGTTACGTTCATTTAACCACTGAATAAATCTAGGAGAAGTCAATTTAATACCATTAAAATTCACTGGCATTTGAAATGTATGTGCTTGTGGTTTAAACGTGTTACCTAAACCTGATTTGAATTTTAAGAAGCCTTCTGCCACTTCATTTTGGCTTGCGCCAATCGCTATTGTATGGTTGCTTTCTTTTTTGAACAAATTAATTTGATCGCTTTGAAAACTAGTAACTAAAACTCGATTTTGCGCGTGGTTTTTAACAATGATATCGTAAATTATTTTAGGTGCTAATTTACCTTGATTACTTTGTGAATCATCTTTAAGATCAACATTTATCAGTGTGTTAGGATATAATGTTAATAATTCATCAAAAGTCAGTATTTTAGCGTCAGGATGATTACGATAAGGTGTTGAGCCGTTTAAATCCTTGAAATGATAACCTGCGTCTAGCTGTTTTAATTCAGTTAAAGTATGTGTTGCTACTTTTCCAGAGCCATTTGTTGTACGATCAACGTCTGCATCATGAAAAACCACTAATTGTTGATCTTTAGTCAATCTCACGTCAATTTCGAATCCGTCTACGTGATGTGATAAAGCATTGTCAAATGCGAGTTTTGTTAGCTCAGGTTTTACTGCCATACCACCACGATGTGCGAAAATGTACGGTGCAGGCTTAGAGAAAAAAGCTGGAACTTCTTGGTTCGTAGGTTTAGCTTTATATTTAGAAAAGAAAATAACACTACCTACTAAACCAACCGTACCTAAAAATGCACCTTTTATTAATTTGTTTATTGTTGTCATGCGCAAATCCTCCTTGATTTGAGTATATACAGTAATATAGCAAATGTTAGCTATTGTTCAAAATAATTGTTATTTATTAATCGAATTAGGCATGATATTATAAAGTGGCTAATAAATGGAGTGATAATAGTATGAATATTGTATCTAGAACAAGTTTAGTTATATATTTAAAACATATGAAACACGAACGCCAAATTAGAAAATTTGGACATATAGTCAGTACGAATAAGTTACAACGTTATGTTATTATGTATATAAATGAAGAAGAGGCTGACACTATTGTAGACAAACTGATGAGCTTAAAATATGTAAAACATATAGCAGGTTCTCCTTATAAATATCTTAAAAAGGAGTATCCAAAAGAACAACATGAATTTTCGTGATTGTATTAAATTTAAATATTTTTTATTAATAAACAAAGTCACATTAGCTTTAAATATAACTACGTGACTTTGTTTTATTTACGACTATTGTAATGGTGGTATCCACCGTTGAAGTCTCAATACACTGATTAAATAATTGAAATAAATACTGTTGGAATGAAAATGCTCGGGTGGTTGCACATCAATTTCTTTCACATCAATGTTGAAACGTGCTGCTTGTTCATTAATTAAATTGAATTTTTTATTCGAATATGGATATGGATATTTAACTGCATTTACCATAATGTACATCGCCTGAAAATGTTGACCTTGGGTAGGTTTCATAATAATAGCCACTGAAGATAATTGTTTATCAAAAGTAGGGGTGTGGAAATAAACGATATGCTCGATTCGTGCGTGATTGTATTCAATGAGCGTTGTAAATTCAAATAAGTCTGTAAGGCCTTCGCCCAATTGTATAAAGGCTTGTTTCATTTTGCCCCTCCTTTCATGCAGTATGTATTATATAAAAATAACTTAAAGAATGGAAGTGTTTCTCAATGAGAGTGATTTCTGGAATCCATAAAAGTAAACCACTAGAAAGTATGGAAGGTCGTAACACTCGGCCTACGATGGACAAAGTTAAGGAAGGAATTTTTAACAGTCTACACGAAGTATCAGGCATTGGGTTAGATTTATTTGCCGGAAGTGGTGCCTTGGGTATTGAAGCATTGTCTCGAGGAATGGAAAAAGTGATTTTTGTAGATCAAAATTTCAAAGCAATAAAAATTATCAAAGCGAACCTTCAACATTTAAACATTGATGAACAAGCGGAAGTTTATAAAAATAATGCAGATAGAGCACTTAAAGCACTTTCAAAAAGAGAAATACAATTTGATGTTATATTTTTAGACCCACCTTATGATAAGGGATTAATTGATGAAGCGTTAGACGGAATTATAAAGTTTAATTTATTAAAAGAAAATGGTATTATCGTTTGTGAGTTCAATCATAAAGAAGAGATTGATACAAAATCATTTCATGTGATTAAAAGATATCACTATGGATTAACAGACACTTTGTTATTAGAAAAAGGAGATTAAAATGTCTACAACTAAAGCAGTGATTCCAGGAAGTTTTGATCCAATTACATATGGTCATATTGACATCATTGATAGGAGTGCCGATCGCTTTGATGAATTGCACATTTGTGTTTTGAAAAATAACAACAAGTCGGGCACTTTTTCAGTCGATGAGCGCATTGAGTTAATAGAAGCATCTGTAAAACACCTTGATAATGTTACAGTACATCATTTTAATGGATTACTTGTAGATTTTTGTGATGAAATTGGTGCGCAAACAATTATTAGAGGTTTGAGAGCTGTAAGCGATTTTGAATATGAATTGAGATTGACTTCAATGAACAAAAAGTTAAATAGTAATGTAGAAACGATGTACATGATGACAAGTACAAATTATTCCTTTATTAGTTCCAGTGTAGTGAAAGAAGTGGCTGCATATAAGGCTAATGTATCCGATTTTGTACCAGAACATGTTGAAAAAGCATTGAATGAAAAGTTTAAGAAATGATAAAGAACCACTTCCCAACTTGTTGGGTTAGTGGTTCTTATGCTTTCGAGCAGCAGAGAGAAAGTAAACTTATACACTTCCCAACTTGTTGGGTTAGTGGTTCTTATGCATGAGCAGAAGCTCAAGTAATCCTAAATACACTTCTCAACTTGATGGGTTAGTGGTTCTTATGCTTTCGAGCAGCAGAGAGAAAGTAAAAGATGTACACCTGTGATGAAAAATTCCTATCAAAAGGATGATAACCATTAATAATAATTCGAACTCACTATTTAATAAATTAAAAGAAACGAAATTAGCCTTTTCGTTTGAAGCCTTAAATATTGAAAACTGGAATCAAGCATATGAAGCTATCAATTTTATGTTTAATCACGTCACTTTTAAAAGTAGATTAGCTAAAAAAACACCAAAGAAAAACGGCTATTTTGTTGCGATATGGCGTAAAAATGATCAAGGAAACAACGTACCTTTTAATTATGATGAGATGGAAGATAAATTAGTTATTAATATATTAGATGGTGTGAAAAAAGGACAATTCATTTTTCAAAAAGAAATTCTTATGCGCAAAAATATTTTAAGTTCTGAAAAGCAAAAAGGGAAGATGGCTTTTCGTGTTTATCCAAGTTGGGAAAAAGACTTAAACAAAACTGCAAAACTTACTCAAAAGTGGCAACTCGACTATTTTGTAGATTTATCATATGATGTCGATGAACAGAAACTAATTGAATTATATACATAGTGTTGATTCGAGCTGTTTAATATAGACATCAGTCATTTTCGTACGCTATAAATACGAAAACTAAATGAGGCAAACGGATTTATTTTGATAAAAGTCAAATTGTAGGTAATTAATTACCATTATTACTGAAAATACCTATGGGATACTACTATTGAAAATTAAGCTAAATAATAAAAATAACGCTATATATAAAGCCTATAAATAAAATTCTAAAAAATTATTTACAGGCTCTATTACTAGGATCTTGTTTTAATTGTTTTGATTAGCATTCAGTCATTTTCAGTACGTATGACATGTGTATTGAAATCTGTTTCTGTATGGTGTGTGAGCAAATTATAAATATGTGTTGAATGGATTTCTCGTTCAAATAAATGCGCGTTTTGTTGATTTATTTGCGTAATAAAATGACGTTCTGGAAATTTTTGTTTTAAGTATTTTAAATATTGTTGACCCTTTGCTGACATACCAAGAATGTGCACTGCATTTACAGCGTTATGTTTATGGTTTTGTTGAAAGTTTAGTAAAATATTCATTAAAATACGCTGTATATGTGTATAAGTATACCTTTTTGTTTTAATGAGTGACATGAAATGCTCAAATGATGTAGCATATCTAATTTTATCTAATATGCGATTTTCTAATCCTTCGGACATCGTATAGATATTTTTCAGAGATTGTGGCGTATGACTTAAAACAGCATATTTAATATATGGAAACGTATCTTCTACAGTTGCTTGTGGTTCTTGATAGAGCTGTTGTATTGAGTCGGGAACAACTGATTTCCATTGGTCGTTATGGGCTTGTATTGCATTGCGAATGGAAGTGCCACTAGCGAAATCTAAATTTGAAATATTGGAATCATGGTGGTGACTGCTTTCTCTTGGTATCGTCCAAGGTTTGATATGAGGTGCTAACTTTTGAATCGCTCGCATATAAGAAATACCTAATGTATTATTGGGTGAAGATAATAATGTATGATTGTTTAAAAGTTCACTTAATATTCTTGGATAACTTTTGCCTTCTTTTAGTTTCTTAATAAATTCAGGCGATTGTTCTATTTTAGAGATATTTTGTAGCAATTCATGAAATGAATCGATGTCACCTGATTCACTACCAAATGATAGATGATCTGCATCAACGTAACTCGCTATTTGGACAGCTGTTTCTGCAAAATATTGGCCTGCTGATAATGCAGCTACCGCTGGTAATTCAATGACTAAATCCACTGCACTCAATGCCATTCGAGTACGTGTAAATTTATTATATATGGCAGGTTGACCTCTCATAACAAAATTACCACTCATAATGGCTATAGATATTTCAGAAGCAGTTATTGACTTTGATGTCTGGGCATGGTATAAGTGACCATTGTGGAAAGGATTATATTCAGTGACTAGTGCAACGCTTTTCATTTGCAATTCTCCCTTTCAGAATTCATTATAGATATTGTATCAGATTAATTTGTGTTAAGAAAAAATCTTGACAACTTTTGTCTATAAAGTTAAAATAAATTTTGTGCTTGTTAGAGGTGAAGCCATATGAAATGGTCAATAACACAATTAAGAAAATTCCAAGATAAACCATTTGAGTTCCATCAAACGGTGAATTTTGATCATTTAGTAAAATCATTAGATTTAATAGATTTATCTGATATTGATGTTGAGGGTGAACTAACTGTCAAATCAAATGAAGTCATTGCAGATATGCATATAACTGGAACCTATACGATGGCGTGCGCGCGTACGTTAGTACCAGTCGAAGTGCCTATTGACATAAAATCACAAGAAATTTTTGATTTGGAAGGTAACGCGTATATAGGTGATGACGAAGAAGATGAGCATTATCATGATGCCACAGACGGCATGATTAATCTAAAAGATATTGCTGAAGAACTTGTTATTATAGAAAAGCCAATGCGTGCTTTTGCAAATAATAGCGATCAGATGCTACGTGAAGGTAATGGTTGGGAAGTTATTGACGAGGAACAAGCGGTTGAGCTTGCTGAAGAAGAGGAAGCTGAGCAAATCGATCCTAGGCTTCAAAAACTACAACAATTATATGACGAAGAGCAATAGCGGATTTAAATAATTTATAGTATAATAGATTATTGAGTCTGAAAATAATTTAGTAATGTATGAATATAAGGAGGATATATCATGGCAGTACCAAAAAGAAGAACGTCAAAAACAAGAAAAAATAAACGTCGTACGCATTTTAAAATTTCAGTACCTGGTATGACAGAATGCCCAAATTGTGGTGAATACAAATTATCTCACCGTGTTTGTAAGAACTGTGGTTCATACAAAGGTGAAGAAGTTGTATCTAAATAATTTCATTTATTTAAAGGCTAATGTTTAGCCGAGATTAATCGTTCATTAATTATTCATATAATAATTTATGAGCGATTTTTTATTTTTAATAGTAATGTTATATACAATTGATGGGTTGTGTAAATGATGATTGAAATAAATGCACAAGTAATATTAGAAAAAATAGAAAATAGTGACAGCGAATGGTTGTATAATCAGTTTAGTGATTATTTTCAAGAAATTTCCTCCTATCACGAGTTAGAAAGATTATTGAAATCATATAATACAATTAGACATAAAAATAAATTATACAAACATATACAACTCAATTATAAAGAAGAATACATATGGTTAGATGTAAAGAAAACATCTGGTATTAGTGTGACGTTAAATAAGTATCATGAAATTATTGGTTTCGTGCTTATTCCTATGAATTTGTCAAACAGACATAAAGAAACGAAATTAAGGTATACGATACCAGTTCTAGACACGTGGTTTGTATACGCTGGTGGTGAAAATGAGCTTGTAAATCATCATTACTCATACAAAAATCAACGTCATGCATTAGACCTGATTCTAGTGAAAAATCATCTGACTTATCATGGCAATCCTAATTGCTGTGAAAGTTATTATAGTTATAATCAAAGTGTGATTGCTCCAGCAAATGGTGTTGTAATAGATATCGTAGACGGTATAGCAGATGCACTACCAGGAGAAAATAATATGAAACATCCAGAAGGTAATTACATCATTATTAAACACACGGACAAAGAGTTTAGTATGATAGCGCATCTTAAACCAAATTCCTTTGAAGTCAGTGTCGGAGAGCAGATAAGACGTGGACAATTAATTGCACGAGTGGGAAATTCGGGCAACACAATGGAACCGCACGTACATTTTCAAATTATGAATCAAAGCAATCCACAATTTGCTAAAACATATAAGTGTAAGTTGCTTGATAATGTTTTGCCTGAAAAAGGTGATATGGTAAGTTATAGTGGAGATAGTATAATATTAGAAAATCAGTTTGACTTAGCTAGAAGATGCAAACAATTAAGTTCAAATATAAGACATATATTTAAAATTTGAAATAAAGAGGCTATATTATGGAAATGATAACTTCTGCACAAAACAATAAGATTAAAAACGCAAATAAATTGAAAAAGAAACGTGAAAGAGATAAAACAGGTCATGTGCTTATCGAAGGCGTACACTTAATTGACGAAGCACATAAGAGTAATATCAAAATCGTTCAATTATTTGCTATTGATATCGATAGATTAGATGAACAACTCGTAAATGATGTTGAAGAAGTATATGAAATCAATTTAAAAGTAGCAGAATCACTGTCTGGTACGGTTACGCCGCAGGGGTTCTTTGCGATTATAGAAAAAGTGCATTATGAGGAAAAAGCATATCAACAAGTACTGTTACTAGATCGTATCCAAGACCCAGGAAATATGGGAACATTAATACGCACTGCAGATGCAGCAGGCATCGATTTAATCGTGTTAGAAAAAGGAACCGCAGATCCTTATCAAGACAAAGTACTCCGTGCAAGTCAAGGTAGCGTTTTTCATATACCTATTATAACGAGAGATTTAAGTGAATTTATCGAAGGTTTTAATGGAAATGTTTATGGTACAGCATTAGAGCATGCGATTCCTTATAATCAAGTGAAGCATCAAGAAAGTTTTGCACTGCTCCTTGGAAATGAAGGAGAAGGTGTCAATCCTGATTTATTAAAACAAACGACTCAGAATTTAAACATTCCTATATATGGTCAAGCCGAAAGTTTAAATGTTGCAATTGCAGGAAGTATATTATTGTATCATTTGAAAGGTTGACCCTTTGAATGAATTTCGTATATAATAAACACATCAATGAAAAATATTAACCTATAAAAAGACGTAAACTAATAGTAGCAGTTGTTCAAGGGAGATTATTCATAGACTGAAAGATAATCCACTGTGATTAGTTTTTTTCATCTTTTTGGTTACTTAAAGAAATTTAAGTCGGAAATCATTTCCGTTATCAAAGATTACAAGTGTATGCGTGTGCATAAATTTGGGTGGTACCACGGAAAGCTTTCGTCCCAGTTTTAAGGGGTGAAAGCTTTTTTGTATGCAATTATTGATCATTTGAAAATATAGATTTTAAATAGGAGGCAAAGTATGGCGCAAACAGAGGCAATGTCTGAGATTAAACAACAAGCATTAGTAGATATAAATGAAGCTCAAAATGAAAAAGAACTACAAGATGTCAAAGTCAAATATCTAGGTAAAAAAGGTTCTGTGACTGGTTTGATGAAACATATGAAAGAATTATCGAATGAAGAAAAACCAGCATACGGACAAAAAGTAAATGAAGTGAGACAAACAATTGAAGGTGAGATTGAATCACGTCGAGAGATTTTAGCAAATGCAAAATTAGAGCAACAATTAACAGAAGAAAAACTCGATGTGACTTTACCTAGCCGTAAAATTTCAATAGGTGCTAAGCATCCGTTAACAAGAACGATTGAGGAAATTGAAGATTTATTTTTAGGTTTGGGTTATGAAATTGTAGATGGATATGAAGTTGAAAAAGATTATTACAATTTCGAAGCATTAAATTTGCCAAAATCACACCCGGCGAGAGATATGCAAGATAGTTTTTATATTACTGAAGATATCTTAATGCGTACGCATACGTCACCGGTTCAAGCAAGAACAATGGAACAACGTAATGGCCAAGGGCCAGTGAAAATTTTATGTCCTGGTAAAGTTTACAGACGTGATTCTGATGACACAACGCATAGTCACCAATTTACGCAAATTGAAGGATTAGTTGTAGATGAAAATATTCAAATGAGCGATTTAAAAGGTACATTAGAATTGTTAGCTAAACAACTATTTGGTGAAGACAGAGAAATTCGTCTGCGCCCAAGCTACTTCCCATTCACTGAACCATCTGTAGAGGTTGACGTATCATGTTTCAAATGTGGCGGAGCAGGTTGTAATGTCTGTAAACAGACAGGGTGGATAGAAATTTTAGGTGCTGGTATGGTTCACCCTAATGTTTTAGAAATGGCTGGATTTGATGCATCGAAATATACAGGTTTTGCTTTTGGCATGGGACCAGATAGAATTGCGATGCTCAAGTATGGTATCGAAGATATACGACATTTTTATACAAATGATGTGCGTTTCTTAGATCAATTTAAAGCGGTAGAAGATAGAGGTGAATTATAATGTTTATTTCAAAAGAATGGTTAGAGTCGTTTGTAGCAATTAATCAACCTGTAAATGTTCTTGCAGAAAAAATAACACGCACAGGTATTGAAGTAGATGATATTATTGATTACACAAAAGACATTAAAAATTTAGTGGTTGGCTATGTTCAATCTAAAGCACCCCATCCAGATGCAGATAAATTAAGTTTATGCCAAGTTGATATTGGTGAAGAAGCGCCAGTACAAATTGTCTGTGGTGCACCAAATGTTGATGCAGGGCAGAGCGTCATTGTAGCTACAGTAGGTGGACGTTTACCTGGAGGTATAAAAATCAAAAGAGCAAAATTACGCGGTGAACGTTCGGAAGGTATGATTTGTTCATTACAAGAAATAGGTATTTCGCCAAACCTTGTTCCAAAGCAATTTGAATCAGGCATATATGTATTTACTTCAGATGTCAAACCTGGTACTGATGCACTTACTGCTTTATATTTAAATGATCAAGTTATGGAATTTGATTTAACACCAAATAGAGCAGATGCGTTAAGTATGATAGGTACTGCTTATGAAACAGCTGCACTTTATAATGTGCCAATGAAAAAGCCAGAAACGCAAAGTGAATTAACGAATGAACAAGCCACAAATGAATTAAGTATCAATGTTCAAAATCAGGACAAGGTGCCTTATTACAGTGCTAGAATAGTGAAAAATGTTAAAATTCATCCTTCACCAGAATGGATGCAAATGAGATTGATTAAAGCAGGTATTCGACCAATCAATAATGTTGTTGATATTTCAAATTATGTATTATTAGAATATGGTCAACCGTTGCATATGTTTGATAAAGATCAAATTGGTTCTGATCAAATAGAAGTGCGTCAAGCTAAGGCAGAGGAAAAAATGACAACACTAGATGATCAAGAGAGAATATTAAAAGATAGCGATATTGTTATTACTAATGGTAATACTCCAATTGCAATTGCAGGTGTGATGGGCGGAGATTTCTCAGAGGTGACTGAAAATACTACAAATGTCATTATTGAAGGTGCGATTTTCGACCCAGTTTCAATTAGACATACTTCTCGACGACTAAACTTACGTAGTGAAGCTTCAAGTCGATTTGAAAAAGGTATTGCAATCGAGTTTGTAGACGAAGCCGTGGACAGAGCATGTTATTTGCTACAACAATATGCAAGTGGAACAGTACTACAAGATCGTGTAGCTGAAGGCGATTTAGGTCAATTTGTGACACCTATTGAAATCACAGTTGAAAAAGTGAACAAAACAATTGGTTTTGAACTATCTAAAGAAGATATTGAAGCGATATTTGTTCAATTAGGATTTGAAACGACACAAGAAGGTAATACACTGACAGTAATGGTTCCTTCGCGTCGTAAAGATATTACAATAAAAGAAGATCTAATCGAAGAAATTGCTCGAATCTATGGTTATGATGAAATACCATCAACGTTACCAGTTTTTGAACACGTAACACCAGGCACACTAAATGATAGACAAGCAAAAACAAGAATTGTAAAAGCGACATTAGAAGGTGCTGGATTAAGCCAAGCGATTAATTATTCACTTGTAGATAAAGCACGTGCAACTGATTTTGCATTGCAGGATCGCTCAACGATATCATTACTGATGCCTATGAGTGAAGCTCATGCCACTTTGAGACAGAGTTTGATTCCACATCTTATTGATGATGTGTCTTATAATGTTGCTCGAAGTAATCATCATGTTGCGCTTTATGAATTGGGCCGTGTATTCTTTGGCAATGGAAAAGATCAATTGCCAGACGAAGTAGAATACTTAAGTGGTATACTAACAGGAGATTATGCTGTCAATACTTGGCAAAGTAAAAAAGAAGCGATTGATTTCTTTGTAGCAAAAGGTGTTGTTGAACGTATTGCTGAAATTTTAGATGTTCAATTTGAATATGAAGCTGGTGAAATAAGTGGATTACATCCAGGCAGAACTGCATTGGTTAAGCTGAATAATGAAATTGTTGGATTTGTAGGGGAATTACATCCACAAACTGAAAACGACTATGATTTAAAACGAACTTATGTATTTGAACTCAATTATGATAAGTTGATGTCAGTTTCCGTTGGTTATATTAATTATCAACCAATTCCAAGATTCCCTGGTGTATCGAGAGATATTGCATTAGTCATTAATCGCGCGATGCCATCAGCCAAAATCGTTAATGTGATTAAAAATAACGGTGGCGACATTTTACAAAATGCAGAAGTCTTTGATGTATATGAAGGTGAACATGTGGCAGAAGATGAAAAATCAATTGCACTTCGTTTATCATATTTAGATACAAAACAAACACTCACTGATGATAAAGTAAATGAAGTACACGATCGTATTTTAGAAGCGTTACAAGCAGAAGGTGCGACGATTAGATAATATTATAAAGCCTTGAATCTATGCCAAATGTGGCGATGATTCAAGGCTTTGTTTTTTACATTAAGAACGTTTTGGGTTATAGATTATCGTTTATTGATGTTTTTTATTTATTAAATTCAAAGCTTTTGTTCTGTTCGCAAAATGCTTTTTAGTCATAGCGTCTAAATAGTGGACACCGTTTTTATCAATTATTTTTGCAGCAGCTAAATCTACTTTATTGCTAGCGCCTTTAGGTAATTCAACTTTTGCATGCTTTGATAGTTGATCCATATTTTTCACAAAGGCATAACGTGAAATAATACTTGCAGCAGCGATTGCAATAGACTTTGATTCACCTTTTGTTTCAAATTTTGTCTTATTTTCAAACGGTAGATTGCTAAGTGCATATCTTTTATATACACCAGGCTCAGCAAATTGGTCAATCACAATATAATCAAGTTCATCCGTGTCAATTTTTGCAACGACATTTTTTATAGCTTCGTTATGTAACACTGCCTTCATTTTAACTTGAGACCAACCGGCTTTTTGTTTCTCATTGTATTTTTCATTATGCATTGTTAATAAAGAATGCGGGATGAAAGTTATAATTTGTTCGGCAATCTCTATAATTTTAGCATCAGTAAGTCTTTTAGAATCATCTACACCAAGTGTTTTTAAAATTTGAGCGTGCTTTTTGGATACATAGGCTGCACAAACCGTTAGTGGCCCGAAATAATCACCACTACCTGCTTCGTCGCTGCCGATACATTGAAATTGATTATAGGAGATGTGCTGTTTAGTTTGTTTGCTTTGATTGTGTTTGGTGTTGCTTTTTGAAGGTATTGATTTATTAGGCAACATAGCGTTTGCAACAGATTCGGCATCTTTACCTTGAAACATTACTTTATTAGAATTGTATATCGTAATAGCGGTGTTACGATATTTCGTCCGTGCTTTCATACCTTGTGAAAGATTAGTCGTATTAAAATCAATTTTAGTCATTAATTGTTGTATTTCTTGGTTTGTTAATTTTTGTACTATATTAGCCATTTAGTGACCTCTCTTTGTTCATATAACTTATTTTAAAATTGGATAATGCATATCATATCATAAATTTAAATAAGTTAGTTATTTATGATATAAATGGCAATATGATATGAAATAAAAATGATTTAAATAATTGTTGTATAATCATTAAATATTTCAAATAGAACAATTCACACCTCTTACAAAAAAATATCTTGTCGTGTATAATAGTTCGTAATAAATATTATAAATTACCAACATATAAATATAAATAAAGTAAAATCATTCAGATTAGAAATAAAATTTAAAAGTCAGGAGTTATTATATGGGTGAGTTTAAAAATCGGATTAACGTAACTATAAATGATCAACATTATACAATAGTCGGAGAAGATAATCCTGAGCATATCCGTTACGTAGCACATTTGGTAGATGAGAGACTCAAAGAGTTAGCAAGTAAAAGTGCAGGTTTAGATACAACTAGAAAAGCAATTCTTACTGCGGTTAATATCATGCATGAAAAAGTGCAAGTAGAAGAAGAAAATGACCGTTTAAGACAAGAAATAAATCAATTGAAGCATAGTGAAGATTAATGGTTTTTGATTTAGCGATAGTTGTCATCTTCATATATATTGGCATCATTGGCTTTAGAAGAGGCGTGTGGTTATCGACGATACATCTAATTGCAACTATTTTTGCTTTGTGGATGGCTCAAAAATATTATTTACAGATAGCACAGCGTTTGGAGTTATTTGTGCCATATCCTAAGACACGCGCTTACGATATGAATTTTGCATTTCAATTTGCAGATTTGCAGCAACGATTTGAGCATATTGTCGCATTTGTAACGATAGCGCTGATTACAAAAGTCATATGCTATGGCATTATCGTTATATTCGATTATACTCTTAAACAAAAAATTCCGAATATAACAAGCAGGTTATTTGGTATGATGTTAAGTATTATTCCATCAGTAACTATTAATATAATTTTGTTGTATAGTTGTGCCATTTATCCTAATAGGATGATACAGCAACAACTATCTAATTCGATTATAACAGAACATATATTATTACATATTCCGTTTATCTCAATGTTTATCACACAACTATAAAAATAGTGATGTGAAATTTATAGCTTTAAAAAACTAGGAGGTCAAGGCATAACTTAAATACCAAAATGGTTAGGTGATGCTGTCTTGACCTTTTTCTATGGAGTGAAACAAATGACTAAAAAAGAAATTATTCAATTATTAGAAAAAATTGCGGTATATATGGAAATAAAAGGCGAAAACACTTTCAAAATTTCTGCTTATAGAAAAGCTGCTCAAAGCTTGGAAATAGATGAGCGCCCTTTAGACCAAATCGAAGATGTTACAGAGTTAAAAGGTATTGGTAAAGGCGTAGGAGAGGTGATTAATGAATATAGAGAAACAGGTCATTCTACGACTTTAGCAACATTACAAGAAGAAGTGCCAGAAGGATTAATTCCTCTACTTAAAATACAAGGACTCGGTAGCAAAAAAATAGCGAAATTATATAAAGCGCTTAATATTGATGGAAAAGAAGCATTGCAAAAAGCGTGTGAAGAAGGAAAAGTAAGTGAGCTAAGTGGATTCGCTAAAAAAACTGAACAAAATATCCTTGAAGCAGTAAAAGCGTTAGGAGCGAAAAAAGAGCGTTATCCAATTGATCAAATGAGAGGACTCAATATAGAAGTTAGCGATTATTTATCCTCAATCGAGTCGATAGAAAAATACGAAGTTGCAGGGAGTTTCCGTCGCTATAAAGAAATGAGTAAGGACTTAGATTATATTATAAGCACAGAACAACCATTAGAAGTTCAAAAAGCTTTATTAAAAATCCCTAACAAGGTTAAAGAAGTAGCAGTTGGAGCAACGAAAATTTCGTTAGAGTTAACCTATGATGATGAAACCATTGGTGTAGATTTTAGATTAATCGAGCCATCTGCTTTTTACCATACACTACAGCATTTTACAGGTTCAAAAGAACATAATATTCGAATCCGTCAATTGGCTAAAGAAAAAAACGAGAAGGTTAGTGAGTATGGTATAGAAGAAGCGGATGGTTCATTAATTCAATATAACAGTGAACAAGAAATTTATAATCATTTTGGAGTAAATTGGATTGCACCTTCAATACGTGAAGATGGTAGTGAATTTGACAAAGATTTAACAGATATAATCAATATCAATGACATCAATGGTGATATTCATATGCATACAACATATAGTGATGGCGCGTTTAGTATTGAAGATATGATAGAGGCTAATATCACTAAAGGTTACCAGTTTATGGTTATTACAGATCATTCTCAGAGTTTAAAAGTAGCAAATGGACTTTCTGTTGAACGGTTGTTGCGACAAAATGAAGAAATTAAAGCACTAAACGAAAAATATGATGATATTGATATATACTCAGGCATTGAAATGGACATTTTACCTGATGGACGTTTAGACTATGATGATGAAATATTAGCACAGCTAGATTATGTCATTGCAGCGATACATCAAAGTTTCAACCAATCTCAAGAAGATATCATGTTTCGTCTAGAGCAAGCATGTCGTAATCCTTATGTCCGTCATATTGCACATCCAACGGGGCGTATCATAGGTAAACGTGCAGGTTATGGGCCTGATATTGATAAATTATGTGAAATCGCAGAAGAAACAAATACTATTTTAGAAATCAATGCGAATCCTAAACGCTTAGATTTAAATTCAGATATAGTTAAAAAGCATACGAATGTGAAACTAACGATTAATACTGATGCGCATCACGTAGACCATTTAGAATTTATGAAATACGGTATAGCTACTGCACAAAAAGGATTTGTAAACAAAGAGAGAGTTATAAACACAATGGATCGAGAATCTTTTAAAGCATTTATTGACAATAATATAAAATTGAAGAAATAGAGGGATTGTATGAGACAAAAATCATTAAATGTCCTAGAGTTCGATAAAATTAAAACACTTGTTGAAAAAGAAACAATGAGTGATTTAGGGAGAGAGAAAGTTGTTGAAATGGAACCAGCAACTGATATTCAAACAGTCGAATTTCAAATGAATGAAACAGATGAAATTGCTCAAATATACAATAAACACCGTTTACCTAGTTTGAGTGGATTATCAAAGGTTTCATCATTGATTCATAGGGCTACAATTGGTGGTGTATTAAGTGTTAAAGAACTTAATACAATTAAAAGATTAATTCAAATTCAAAATCAATATAAAACATTTTATAATAATTTATTGGAAGAAGAGGAAGCAGTGAATTATGCTATTCTACATGATAGGATGGAACAATTGCCTGTACTTTCAGAGTTGTATCAACATATTCATCAAAAATGTGATGCTAATGATTTATTCGATAATGCGAGTTATGAACTACAAGGTATCCGGAGTAAAATTTCTGGTACGACGCAACGGATAAAACAAAACTTAGATAAAATCGTAAAACGTCAAGCAAATCAGAAAAAATTGTCAGATGCTATTATAACGGTACGTAATGACCGTAATGTTATTCCTGTAAAAGCAGAATATCGTCAAGATTTTAATGGTATCGTTCATGACCAATCAGCTTCTGGTCAAACACTCTATATTGAACCTTCGTCTATTGTTGAAATGAATAATCAGATTAGTCGTCTGCGCAATGAGGAAGCGGCTGAAAGTGAACGAATTTTAACTGAGTTAACAGGTTATGTAGCCGCTGAAGCAGATGCCTGCTTAATTTCGGAAAATATTATGGGACAAATTGACTTTTTAACTGCTAAAGCGCGCTATGCACGTTCAATCAAAGGCACGAAACCTGAATTTACAAGTGAACGAACTGTTTATTTACCTAAAGCATTTCATCCTTTATTAGATAGAGACACGGTTGTAGCTAATACGATTGAATTTGCCGACGATATTGAAACGGTAATCATCACTGGACCTAACACAGGTGGTAAAACAGTAACGTTAAAAACACTGGGACTTATAATTTTGATGGCACAATCAGGGATGTTGATACCTACCTTAGACGGGAGTAAATTAAGCATTTTTGAAAATGTTTATTGTGATATCGGAGACGAACAATCTATTGAACAATCACTATCAACATTTTCATCACACATGAAAAATATTGTTGAAATTTTACAGCATACAAGCAGAAATAGTTTGATACTTTTTGATGAACTTGGTGCTGGAACAGATCCAAGTGAAGGTGCTGCTTTAGCTATGAGTATCCTAGATTATGTTCATGAAATAGGCTCATTAGTTATGGCGACAACGCATTATCCTGAACTTAAAGCATATAGTTACAACAGATCAGGAGTAATGAATGCTAGTGTAGAGTTTGATGTAAATACATTAAGCCCAACATATAAGTTGCTCATGGGTGTGCCGGGCCGTTCTAATGCTTTCGATATTTCAAAAAAATTAGGCCTTAATATGAAAGTGATTCAAAATGCGAAAGCAATGATTGGACAAGATGAACAAGAAATAAATGAAATGATTGCTTCATTAGAGAAAAATTCTAAACGTGTAGACGAACAGAGAATTGAATTAGATAGCTTACTGAGAGAAGCTCAAGAAACACATGATGAACTTGAAAAAGAATACGATAAATATCGTAATCATGAGAAACAATTAATGAGCGAGGCGAAAGACAAAGCCAATCAGCGTGTGAAAGCCGCTACTAAAGAAGCTGATGAGATTATTAAAGAATTACGTGAACTTAGAGACAAAAAAGGTGCCGATGTAAAAGAACATGAGCTCATCAATAAAAAGAAACAGTTAGATGATCAATATGAAGCCAAATCATTGAAACAAAATGTTGAAAAGAAAAAATGGGATGAAATTAAAGTTGGCGATGAAGTAAAAGTTCTAACATATGGGCAAAAAGGTGAAATATTAGAGTTACTAGATGATAATGAAGCAGTTGTTCAAATGGGCATCATTAAAATGAAATTACCTACCAGCGATTTAGAAAAAACAAAAAAGACAAAAGAAGCACCTTCTAAAATGGTTAAACGTGAAAATCGTCAAAGTATTAAAATGGAACTAGACTTACGTGGCTACCGTTATGATGAAGCAATGGTTGCCGTTGATCAGTATTTAGATCAAGCAGTGTTAAGTAATTACGAACAAGTATATATTATTCACGGTAAAGGAACTGGTGCGTTGCAAAAAGGTGTGCAAAAACATTTAAAACAACATAAAAATGTGTCATCATATAGGAACGGCATGCCAAGTGAAGGTGGATTTGGCGTGACCGTCGCAGAATTGAAATAAATGTGAGCAAGAGGTATGCAGATTTGCTTAAAGTCTGTTATAATTTCTTCATCATTTGAAATTTAAGGAGGATTGGCAGTTATGGCAATCGTAAAAGTAACAGATTCAAACTTTGATGAAAATATTCAATCAGGTGTCAATTTAGTAGATTTTTGGGCAACTTGGTGTGGCCCATGTAAGATGATTGCTCCAGTATTAGAAGAATTAGCTGGTGATTATGATGGAAAAGCTAATATTTTAAAACTTGATGTAGATGAAAATCCATCAACAGCTGCTAAATTTGAAGTAATGAGTATCCCAACTTTAATCTTATTTAAAGATGGCGAGCCTGTCGATAAAGTTGTAGGTTTCCAACCTAAAGAAAACTTAGCAGAAGTTATTGAGAAACATTTATAAAAGTACAACGCAACGACCTGGGGCATCTATGAATGTCTCAGGTTTTTTCTGTGACTTTTTGTTATTCCAACTGAAGTCAAAGTTGTTTGAAGTGTCTTTTTTCAGAGCCACACTTCCATTTTGAGGATGAAAGCATTTTATGAATAACAATTAAAATATCTAGTTGTTAGATTTTTGATATGGAAATGAATACTTTGGTTTAATGCTATTGTATATTCTATAATGTAGGTAAGAGTTGAAAAGTTTTATTTGCAAACAAGCGTTAATCTCTATATAACTGTTATGCAAATTTTTATAATTACTATTTTAACAATGTACTTTTATTAAGAAAGGAGGGGAACTTAAATGGAAAAATACCAAGAAGATATTAAACAAAAATTAACGGTAGTCCCCACTGAACCAGGTTGCTATTTAATGAAAGATCGAAATGATCAAGTCATTTATGTCGGCAAGGCTAAAAAATTAAGAAATAGATTAAGGTCTTATTTTACAGGTGCACATGATGCTAAAACGACACGACTTGTTTCAGAAATTAGAAACTTTGAATATATTGTAACTTCGAGTGAAACAGAATCTTTACTACTCGAACTTAATTTGATTAAACAATATCAACCGAGATATAACATTTTGTTGAAAGACGATAAAAGTTATCCTTTTATCAAAATTACAAAAGAAAAGTATCCTCGTTTAATCGTGACACGCACAGTTAAAAAAGGCACAGGAAAATATTTTGGACCTTATCCTAATGCTTATTCAGCTCAAGAAACAAAAAAGTTATTAGATAGAATTTATCCATTTAGAAAATGTGATAAAATGCCCGACAAATTGTGTTTATATTACCATATTGGTCAGTGTTTAGGACCTTGTGTTTACCCGGTAGATTTAAATAAATATGCGGAAATGACTAAAGAAATCACTGATTTTTTAAATGGTGAAGATAAAACAATACTGAATAACTTAGAACAGAAAATGAACGAAGCGAGTGAATCGTTAGACTTTGAAAGAGCAAAAGAGTATCGAGATTTAATCCAACATATTCACAATTTAACTAAGAAACAAAAAATCACTACTTCAGATAATACTATAAGAGACGTATTTGGCTACAGTGTGTCAAAAGGTTGGATGTGTATTCAAGTGTTTTTCATAAGACAAGGGAATATGATTAAACGAGATGCTACTATGATTCCGCTGCAGCAAACAGAAGAAGAAGAATTTTATACTTTTATAGGTCAGTTTTATGATTTAAATCAACATATTCTCCCTAAAGAAGTGCATATTCCTAAAAATTTAAACAAAGATATTATCCAATCGGTTGTAGATACAAAAATAGTTCAGCCGATTAAGGGCAAGAAAAAAGAAATGATTGATTTAGCAAATCATAATGCTGAAGTTACTTTAGAGAATAAATTTGAACTCATTGCTAAAGATGAATCACGTACCGTGAAGGCGATTGAAGAATTAGGTGACCGCATGGGAATTCAGACACCTATTCGTATAGAAGCTTTTGATAATTCAAACATCCAAGGTGGACACCCAGTTTCAGCCATGGTGTCGTTTATTGATGGTAAACCAAATAAAAAAGGATACCGCAAATATAAAATCAAAACGGTAGATGGCCCAGATGATTATAAATCTATGAGAGAAGTTGTGCGTAGACGTTATACTCGTGTTTTAAATGAAGGTACTCCATTACCAGATTTAATCATCGTTGATGGTGGTAAAGGTCATATGAGCGGGGTTATCGATGTGCTTGAAAACGAATTAGGTTTGGATATACCAGTCGCTGGGTTGCGTAAAAATGATAAACACCAAACTTCAGAGATTTTATACGGTGAAAGTGCAGAGATTGTACCTTTGAAAAAAAATAGCCAAGCATTTTATTTACTTCAAAGAATACAAGACGAAGTTCATAGATTTGCAATTACATTTCATAGACAAACTCGCCAAAAAACTGGCTTGCAATCAGTATTAGATACCGTCGATGGTATTGGTTCTAAACGAAAAACTAAATTATTACGAACTTTTGGTTCCATAAAGAAAATGAAAGAGGCAAGCATTGAGGATTTAAAATCTTCTGGTTTACCTCAAAAAGTTGCTGAGAATCTTCATCACGCACTATATAACAAATAGATAAAAAAGAATATGGCATGAGAATCATTCTCATGCCCAAAATTTTATGAATTAGTGTTACAATAGCAAATAACAGGAATTCTTTTTTTAAAAGTATATGGAAGCGTTTACTAATTGAGAAAAGTTATCACTTAAATCTATATAATAAAACAATTGTCAAATTCAACTAGGGGTATTACTTCATTGTTTTATACATACATGTTGAAGTTTATATTGCTATAAATATAAAGCGATTGCATAACATGTTGTTGTTTAGTTTTAGTTGATAAGTATCATCACATTTATACTTTAAAAAAAGATACCAAAAAATTAATTGTTTCACAGGGGGGACTTCCTTTTGGCATATTCGAAAAATCAATTCTATTTAAGACGCTTACATTCTTTGTTAGGCGTAATACCGATAGGTGGATTCTTATTAGTGCATCTACTTGTTAACCATCAAGCTACAAAAGGCGTTGAAGCGTTTAACAAGGCTGCTGGATTTATGGAATCTTTACCATTCTTGATTGCATTGGAGTTTATCGTGATTTATATTCCAATTCTTTATCATGCGGTATATGGTGTACATATTGCCTTTACGGCAAAAGAAAACGTAGGACATTATTCTCAATTTAGAAATTGGATGTTCTTATTACAACGTTTGACTGGTATTATAACGTTTATTTTCATCGGAATACATTTGTGGCAAACACGTATTCAGCGTGCATTAGGTGAAGAAGTTAACTTCGATATGGTACATGATATTGTATCTAATCCAATTTGGTTAATTTTCTATATCATCTGTTTACTTGCTGTAACATTCCACTTTGCAAATGGCTTATGGTCATTTTTAGTTACATGGGGTGTTTTACAATCTAAAAGATCACAACAAATCTTTACATGGGTATCACTTGTTGTATTTATCGTAGTTTCATATATCGGAATAAGTGCTATCCTTGCTTTCGTATAATTTAAAAATGTTTCAGATATATTTAGGGGAGTGACTATTTATGGCAGAGAAGAAAATTATTGTTGTCGGTGGAGGACTTGCCGGTCTGATGTCAACAATTAAAGCAGCAGAACAAGGCGCACATGTTGACTTGTTCTCATTAGTGCCTGTTAAACGTTCACACTCTGTATGTGCACAAGGTGGCATAAACGGAGCAGTGAATACAAAAGGTGAGGGTGACTCACCTGCTGTTCACTTTGATGATACAGTTTACGGTGGAGATTTCTTAGCGAATCAACCACCAGTAAAAGCAATGGCAGAGGAAGCGCCAAACATTATACATTTACTTGACCGTATGGGTGTAATGTTCAATAGAACAAATGAAGGTTTGCTAGATTTCCGTCGCTTCGGTGGTACCATGTATCATAGAACGGCATATGCTGGAGCAACAACAGGTCAACAATTAATGTATGCCTTAGATGAACAAGTACGTAGCTATGAAGTGGATGGTTTAGTTACAAAATATGAAGGATGGGAATTCTTGGGTATTGTCAAAGATGATGACAATATGGCTAGGGGTATTGTGGCTCAAGACATGACATCTTCTGAAATAAAATCATTCGGTTCAGATGCAGTTATTATGGCTACTGGTGGTCCGGGTATCATATTTGGTAAAACAACTAACTCAATGATTAATACTGGTTCTGCTGCGTCAATCGTCTATCAACAAGGTGCGATTTATGCAAATGGTGAGTTTATTCAAATTCATCCAACAGCAATTCCTGGCGATGACAAACTACGATTGATGAGTGAATCAGCTCGTGGTGAAGGTGGCCGAATTTGGACATATAAAGATGGTAAACCATGGTACTTCTTAGAAGAAAAATATCCAGATTATGGTAACTTAGTACCTCGTGATATAGCTACACGTGAAATTTTTGATGTATGTGTGAATCAAAAATTAGGTATTAATGGTGAAAACATGGTCTACCTTGACCTTTCACATAAAGATCCGCATGAGTTGGATGTAAAATTGGGCGGAATCATTGAAATTTATGAAAAATTCACTGGTGACGATCCAAGAAAAGTACCGATGAAAATCTTCCCAGCGGTGCACTATTCAATGGGTGGACTTTATGTAGATTATGATCAAATGACAAATATCAAAGGTTTATTTGCAGCTGGTGAATGTGATTTCTCACAACATGGTGGTAACCGTTTAGGTGCTAATTCATTGTTATCTGCCATATACGGTGGAACAGTTGCAGGACCAAATGCGATTGAATATGTCGCTAATATTGAAAAATCATATACTGATTTAGATGATAGTATTTATGAAAAACGTGTTAAAGAAGAACAAGATAAATTCGATAATTTATTGAAAATGAACGGTACAGAAAATGCGTATAAACTTCATAGAGAACTTGGTGAAGTCATGACAGCAAACGTTACTGTTGTACGTGATAATAAAGCATTATTGGAAACAGACAAGAAAATCGTAGAATTGATGGAACGTTACCAAAATATTGATATTGAAGATACTCAAACTTGGAGTAACCAAGCGGTATTCTTTACGCGTCAGTTATGGAATATGTTAGTATTAGCACGTGTAATTACAATCGGTGCATATAACCGAAATGAGTCTCGTGGGGCACATTATAAACCTGAATTCCCTGAAAGAAACGACGAAGAATGGTTAAAAACGACTTTAGCATCATATCAAGGAAAAACAGAAGCGCCTAAATTTACATACGAGCCAGTAGATGTAAGTTTAATCCCACCTCGTAAACGTGACTATTCAAGTAGTTCTAAAGGAGGTAAATAAAATGGCAGATACTAAAGAAGTAAATGAAACTCAAGCGCAAGACGAACAACAAAGCCAACAACAAAATCAAAATACAATTAAGCTCATCATTAAACGACAAGATGATGCAGAGTCTAATCCTTATGAAGAAGAATTTGAAATTCCTTACAAAGAGAATTTAAATGTTATTGCTTGTTTAATGGAAATTAGACGTAATCCAGTCAATAGTAAAGGTGAGAAAACAACACCTGTTATTTGGGATATGAACTGTTTAGAAGAGGTTTGTGGTGCTTGTTCTATGGTTATCAATGGTAAAGCAAGACAATCTTGTACAGCAATTGTTGATCAATTGGAACAACCAATAAAGTTAGAACCAATGAGTACATTCCCAGTTATTCGTGACTTACAAGTTGATCGTAGTAGAATGTTTGATAATTTGAAACGTATGAAAGCATGGGTACCGATTGACGGTACGTATGACCTTGGACCAGGTCCTCGTATGCCAGAGAAAAAACGTCAAACTGCATATGAATTATCTAAATGTATGACGTGTGGTGTATGTTTAGAAGTTTGTCCAAACGTTACAAGAAACAACGATTTTGTTGGTGCGCAAGCTATTTCACAAGTTAGATTGTTTAACTTACACCCAACAGGTTCAATGACTAAAGATGAACGTTTAAATGCATTGATGGGTGCAGGTGGGTTACAAGAGTGTGGTAACTCACAAAACTGTGTTAACGCATGTCCGAAAGGCATTCCTTTAACGACATCAATTGCTGCATTAAACCGTGAAACTTCTTTCCATATGTTTAAATCATTCTTTGGTTCAGACCACCAAGTAAACTAATATATAATGAAAATGCCAACAAAGTTTAAACTTTGTTGGCATTTTTTTATGAAATATTTTATAGATACAAATTTAATACAGTGATTAAGCTTTAAAAAAGTATATATACTATAATAAAAATATTAAGTTATTAGTGTATTAAAATATTAATATATAGATAATCTGATTATATAAAAATTTTCCATTAGTAATATTGTGAATTTTGTTAAATAGCGAAGCACTGATGTGACTCTATGAATCAATGATGCTAACCTATTGATAAGTATAACATTTGAATTGTCTGCTATTTTGTATTTTAGGTCTTGGAAAATGATTTTGAAAACGCAGCTATGCTACAATAAAAGACAAGTAAATATATAAGGATGAACAAGATATGGAGAAACCAATTGGAGTTATTGACTCTGGCGTTGGAGGTTTAACAGTTGCTAAAGAAATCATGCGCCAATTACCAAATGAAACCATTTATTATTTAGGAGATATAAAACGCTGTCCATATGGACCAAGAGAAGCTTCTGAGGTAAGACAATTTACTACAGAATTAGCTGAAAAACTCATGACGTTTGATATCAAGATGTTAGTGATTGCATGTAATACTGCAACGGCAGTGGCATTAAAACATTTACAAAACTTATTGGCAATACCTGTTATTGGCGTTATTGAACCAGGTGCTAGAACAGCGATTATGACAACAAAAAATCAGAATGTTTTAATATTAGGTACAGAAGGTACGATTAAATCAGAGGCATATCGACATCACATTAAACAAATAAATCCAAATGTAGAAGTATCTGGTGTGGCATGCCCAGGCTTTGTGCCTCTCGTAGAACAAATGAGATACAAGGATCCAACGATTACGAGTATCGTTATACATCAAACGTTAAAACAGTGGAGAAATAGCAAAGCAGATACAGTTATTTTAGGATGTACACATTATCCTTTACTTTATCAGCCGATTAATGATTATTTTCACGGAGAAAAAGTAGTTATTTCATCTGGACTAGAAACAGCCAGAGAAGTGAGTGCATTATTAACATTCAGTAATGAACACGCAGGTTATAAGAAACAGCCCGCACATAAATTTTTTGCGACAGGAGAAACAGAACATATCGAACGTATTATTGAAGAATGGTTAAATATGAAAGCAACAGTTGAAAAAATAGAAGTTTAAAGTGAGGCGTAAAAAATGGAAGATATTGTTATTGCATCAAATAATAAAGGGAAAATAAATGATTTTAGAGTTATTTTCCCTGATCATAATGTTATAGGCATTTCAGAACTCATCGAAGATTTTGACGTTGAGGAAACAGGTGACACGTTTGAAGAAAATGCAAGACTAAAATCTGAAGCAGCTGCAGAAGCATTAAATAAGCGTGTTATTGCTGATGATAGTGGATTGGAAGTTTTTGCTTTAAATGGAGAGCCAGGTATATATTCAGCGCGTTATGCTGGTGAAACAAAAGATGATAATGCAAATATTGAAAAACTCCTAACTCAGTTAGGTGATGAAACAGACCGTAGTGCACAATTTGTTTGTGTTATTAGCATGAGCGCACCGGGTGAAGATACAGTACAATTTAAAGGAACTGTACAAGGAGAAATCACACTAAATAAAATTGGTGAACATGGCTTTGGATATGATCCTATCTTTTTTGTAGAAGACAAAAATAAAACAATGGCTCAGCTAACTGCAGAAGAAAAAGGACAAATTAGTCATAGAGGTAAAGCAATAGAACAGCTACAAGAATATCTAGAAGGTGATCAATAATGTCGAAATGGATTATAGTTAGTGACAATCATACTGAACAAGGTGTGCTATTTGATATTATAAATCAGCATAAGGATATAGATGCTGCCATTCATTTAGGTGACTCTGAATTCGCTTATGATGATAGTGAACTCAGTTACTTTTATAGAGTAAAAGGGAATACTGATTTTTATCCTGAGTTTCCAAATGAGCAAACAATCGATATAAATGGTATTAAGGCATTTTTAACTCACGGTCATTTATATCAAGTGAATCGTACAAGAATGCCTTTAGCGGAACAAGCAAAAGCAGCAGACTGTAAATTTGCTTTTTATGGTCATACACATGTTGCTAAACATGAAACAATAAATGGTGTGCATGTCATAAATCCAGGTAGTATTTCACAGTCGAGAAGTAATATTGAAGAAACATATGTTGAATTGCTTATTGATGATACGAGATTAGAAGCAACTTTAAATTTCCGTAATCGAAATCATGAAATCATCAGTAGTGAAAATTTTGTAATCTAAATAGGTGGGGTGAATCTACGTCTAGAAATGATTGAATCGTAGGTTCATCTTCGTATTACTGTAAAGCGTTGAATGTAAGAAACATTTTACATTTCAGTGTTGTAAAAATAGTGCTCACGTTAATGGATTGTACTATTTAAAGAATTTAAATAAATTAGCAATATTATGATAAAAAGTTTACAATAGTGAAAAATCATATTTATTTTTAAGGGATAGAGTATTGCTTTATCAGTGTAAATTAGATATAATTATTCTTGTGTTCAAAAGATAATGTCCTGGTAGCTCAGCTGGATAGAGCAATGGCCTTCTAAGCCATCGGTCGGGGGTTCGAATCCCTCCCAGGACGCTAATAACGTAAAATACAAAATAAATTATGTGTTTACTGACTAGATCGCTAATATATTAGCGGTCTTTTTTTGTTTTTTTACATGCGCAGTGAACAACATATACTGTTAATTTATGGCTTAATAAAGTTAAACTGCTAATTGCAAAATAGGGTTACTTATGAAATTTGTTATTGAATCAAGTAAATTATACTCAAAATATATGAAAGTTTTGTCAGAAAGTAATGCTTTAGCTAGTAAATTTAAACGCGGCTTTGATCATATAGTTATGGCATAACAATTATTATTATATATTGTTGTAATCATTTAAATTTATTAGTTGCTTAAATTGTATATAGACGATTAAGACAATAAATATGTTTTAGGCTAATGCTAAGTGGTATTGAATATATAACTATAAGGTAATATAATTTAATGATTATTTGCGTTTGCGCTACTTCAATTTGAAGTGGCGCTTTTTTGATGTTTGTATCGAATCAATAAATGCATGTATAAACTGTCAGATAAAAATATTGAGAAATACCACAACAAATATAATCATCGTTAAAGCATTTGTTAATTTTATTTATATATAAATTTTATAAATAAATTCTATTTTGTAAATTGTATGACATGGAATTGCGTAAAATACAGTTGGGCATTCAAAACTGTAAACCAATGTATTTTTTGCTACAGTTTTTACTACTATTTAACGAAGTATGAAATAAAACACAAATTTATATGCAAATGTCTTATAGTTATAGATAACAAACGATACTTAATTAAATAACAAATTAACAGTATCGTTTAAAACATAAAAAGCAGTCATAAGCATTTATCTTATAATAAGGAGTGTTTATAATGGAAGGTTTATTTAATGCAATCAAAGATACAGTACAAGCTGGCATAGCAGGAGACGGTGCTAAATTAGGTACAAGTATCGTAAGTATCGTAGAAAACGGAGTAGGTTTAGCAAGTAAATTATTTGGATTCTAATATAAATATATAAATAATAAAGGAGAAATAAATTATGACTAAATTAGCAGAAGCAATTGCAAACACAGTAGAAGCAGCAAAATCAGGTAACGGTTCAGAATTAGGTACAAGTATTGTAGATATCGTTTCAAGTGGTGCAGGTTTACTAGGAAAACTTTTCGGATTTTAAAAAATAGCAGATTATTTATTCTAAATAATATAATGAGGAGTGTTTATAATGGAAGGTTTATTTAATGCAATTAAAGATACAGTACAAGCTGGCATAGCAGGAGACGGTGCTAAATTAGGCACTAGTATTGTAGATATCGTAGAAAATGGTGTAGGTTTAGCAAGTAAATTATTCGGATTTTAATTTGAATTTCTATGACGGACTGGCCAAGGTAATAACCTTGGCCTTTTTTGTTTGCTAATATTTGAAATATGGTATGATGAAATAAAATTCGACTATGTTTATACATTAACGATGACATAATTAATTGACTTTATTAAGTGAATTCATTAAGGGGTTAGAAAATACTATGAATAAAAGATGTTTGCTTATCGATTTTGACGATACAATTGTAGATTTTCATGATGCTGAAGCATATGCATTTCATCAACTTACAAAAAAATATAATTTAGAGACAGATCAAAATGATTTAAATCAATTTATAACTGTAAATCAAGCACATTGGGAAGCGTTTCAACAAAATCAATTAACAAAAACTGAAGTGTTAAGTAAAAGGTTTGAAGTGTATTTTGATTTACATCAAATCAATGTGAATGGGCAAGAAGCGGATGTAATCTTTCGGGATGAACTCGCAAATGCCCCAATAAAGTATTTTATGAATACGGTGGAAACATTGGGTATGCTCAAAAACACTCACGATCTATATATTGTTACCAATGGAGTTTTGGAAACACAACAAAGACGTATAGCAAAAACAGAAATGGGAGATTGGTTTAAAGGTGTGTTTGTATCTGAACAAACTGGATATCAAAAACCTATGCCAGAATTTTTTGATTTTGTTTTTAATAAAATCGGTCATGACAAAAGAGCTCATGCAATGATTGTTGGCGATTCAATAACATCAGATATTTTAGGTGGAAAAAATGCGGCAATAAAAACATGTTGGTTTAATCCAAGAAATAAAATAAATGATACAGAAATTAATCCAGATTATACTATCGAATCGCTTGATCAATTGTTAGATATAGCAAAATAAAAGAAGCGTGAATTATAATCAGAAAAATTGATTGTAATTCACGCTTCATATTATGTTAATGATAATTTAAGAAATGAAAAAGTTTACTTTATAAAAAACATATACTATATATTAAAAATGCGTGTATCATTATTTAGTGGTAGTGGACAGGAAAATCATGGTGTCCAAATAAGTATATCGTGACCGTCTTTATTTTGTTGTTCGATATCTTTAAAGCCATGTTTAATGAAGAAATTTTTTGATTGATTACGAGCAATGACTTTAATAGGTTGACCTTGTTCCTTAGCAAAATCTAGCAGTGCTTCGCCGTAACCACGACCTTGGAAATCACGTAAAACTTCTAATTTCCATAAAATATTATAATCATCAAAATCTGAGAAGTATACTTCTTCAACTTCTCCTTTACGGTATAAAGCCATACGAGCACCTAACCTATCACCGACATATATGCCATAAAATGGTGAGTCCGAACTAGCGTCTATCATTTCACCGCGTAATTCATCTACTAAATATAAATCTTCATTTCCGAAGTTCCTAAAATCTTCAAATAATTCATCTGTTTTGTAATTAATATCTAGTCGTTTAACATTACTCACTTTAGCTTCCCCCTTTGCTTTATTACTAACTATTATACCTTATTTTATTGGATATTTCACAAAAATGAATGCTTAAAACATTTTATGTAAAATCAATATTAATTTGTGCTTTGTTTTAATATATTTAAAGGTACTGATCGTATGTATAAGCATTGGATTACAATGTTGAAAGAGAGTATGTATATTTTCTAATAAATTTATAAGCCGTAAAATTGTCAATGTTGAATATAAACTTTATACTAAATAGGAATAGAGTAACGTAAGGAGAATTACGAATGGATTGTATGACAACGAAACTTAATGAAAAAGATCAATTTATAGCGAATATTAAAAATAGTGATTCAACTTTAGCTAAGTATTATCATCTTGATGCAATGGATGAACAAAATTATAAAAAAAGACTACTTTCAGAAAATAACGGAAGAGAAGCGTCTCTAGCCAAAATCATTGAAGCATATATGGATGATTTAACATTAGATTATCAACAAAATAAAAATTTAAAAGCGCTTAGTGAAGGTGCGAAAGTTGTAATCGGTGGTCAACAAGCTGGTTTGTTTGGTGGACCTTTATATACGTTTCATAAAATATTTTCGATTATTACATTAAGTGAAAAACTATCGAAAGATTACGATACACATGTTGTCCCTGTTTTTTGGATTGCAGGTGAAGATCATGATTTTGATGAAGTAAATCATACTTATGTTTTTAATGAACATACGGCAACGTTACAAAAAATAAAATATAGTATTATGACGCCTCCAGAATCTAGTGTTTCAAAGTATACGCCAGATAAAGAAGCGTTACATAAAGCATTAAATGAATTTTTCAAAGAATTAAAAGAAACTGAGGCTTCTCCAAAACTACTAAACATGTGTAGAAAGATTATCGATAACTATGATGGTTGGACTGACATGTTTAAAGCGTTATTACACGAAGTTTTCAAACATTACGGATTATTACTGATAGATGCAAATGATAAAGCATTGCGCCGTTTAGAAAAGCCAATGTTCAAGGACATTATTAAAAATCATAATTTAGTTGACGATGCCTTTAGGCAAACACAGGCTCAAACTATCACTGACGGTTTAGATCAAATGATACAGACAGAGACGAATGTACATTTGTTTATGGATGATGGTGGTGTAAGACAACTATTAACTTTTGAAAATGGACGTTTCTATTTAAATAAATCAGAGAAATCGTTTTCGGAACAAGAACTTCTTAATATGGTAGAAACAGACCCAGAAAAATTTTCTAATAATGTCGTTACGAGACCAGTAATGGAAGAATGGCTATTTAATACAGTAGCATTCATAGGCGGCCCTAGTGAAATTAAATATTGGACAGAATTAAGTGAAGTTTTTCGAACATTACAAGTAGATATGCCTATCGTTTTACCACGATTAAGGATTACGTATTTAAATACCAGAATAGAAAAATTAGTAGCACAATATCGATTGAATTGTAATAATATCATTGAAAAAGGAATTGAAGCAGATAAAACAAAGTTTATTAGATCTAAAGCTTCGCAATCTTTTATAGAACAGATTGAAGCTTTAAAAGAACAGCAAAATGATTTGTTTCAATCTCTTCAGGCAGAAGTTAAAGACAATCATGATAATAAGGTATTGTTGAACAAAAATAACGAAATTCACCAAAAGCAATTTGATTATTTAATAAAACGGTATTTATTGAATGTTGAAAGAGAAAATGACATTAGCATGAAACATTTTGAGCTCATAAGTCAAACACTCCATCCAATGGGTGGATTACAAGAAAGAATTTGGAATCCACTTCAAATTATGAATGATTTTGGGATAGATGTGTTTAGTCCCTCCACTTATCCACCACTTTCATACACATTTGATCATATATTGATAAAACCTTAGAGTATCAAGGGAAGCACCCGGTTCATTTAAAAGATGAATCGGGTGTTTTTTTCTATGTTTCAAGAAATTTTGGTGAAATTTGTATAATTAGTGGAGGATAGTGGTGAGATGTGGTAAATTATATATATAAGAAGGTGAGGTGATTATAAATGTTCATGGGTGAATACGAGCATCAATTGGATACTAAGGGACGTATGATTGTTCCGTCCAAATTTCGTTATGACCTAAATGAGCGTTTTATAATTACCCGTGGCCTTGATAAATGCTTATTTGGTTACACTTTAGAAGAATGGCAAGTAATTGAAGAGAAAATGAAAACCTTACCAATGACAAAAAAAGATGCGCGTAAATTCATGCGTATGTTCTTTTCAGGTGCTGTTGAAGTGGAATTAGATAAGCAAGGGCGTATAAATATTCCTCAAAATTTGAGGAAATATGCCAATTTGAGTAAGGAATGTACGGTAATAGGTGTCTCAAACCGTATTGAAATTTGGGATAGAGAAACTTGGAATGATTTTTATGATGAATCAGAAGATAGTTTTGAAGATATTGCCGAAGACTTAATTGACTTTGATTTTTAAATGGAGGCGTTAAATTGTTTCATCATGTCAGCGTTATGCTAAAAGAAACTATAGATTATTTAGATATTAAAGAAGATGGCATATATGTCGACTGTACATTAGGTGGAGCAGGCCATGCCCTCTATTTATTAAATCAAATTGGAGACGAAGGTAGACTTATTGCAATTGATCAAGATACAACAGCCCTTGAAAATGCAAAAGAAGTATTGAAAGACCATATACATAAAGTTACCTTCGTCCATAGCAACTTTAGAAAATTAACTGAAATTTTAGATGATTTAAATATTGAAAAAGTAGATGGCATTTATTATGACTTGGGTGTGTCTAGCCCCCAATTAGACGTACCTGAAAGAGGTTTTAGTTATCATAATGATGCGAAATTAGATATGCGTATGGATCAAACCCAATCATTATCAGCGTATGAAGTAGTTAATGATTGGTCATTTGAAAAATTAGTGAGAATTTTTCATCGTTATGGCGAAGAAAAATTTTCGAAACAAATTGCTAGACGAATAGAACAAAATAGAGCACAAAAGCCAATTGAAACAACTTTAGAACTGGTGGATGTTATTAAAGAAGGAATACCTGCTAAGGCAAGACGAAAAGGCGGGCATCCTGCTAAAAGGATTTTCCAAGCAATTAGAATTGCAGTTAATGATGAATTGTCTGCATTTGAAAATTCATTAGAACAAGCAATCGAGCTTGTGAAAGTGAACGGAAGAATATCTGTGATTACGTTCCACTCGTTAGAAGATCGCCTTTGTAAACAAATGTTCCAAGAATATGAAAAAGGCCCCGAAGTGCCAAGAGGCTTACCTGTTATTCCAGAAGCTTATACACCAAAATTGAAAAGAGTTAATCGAAAACCAATTATTGCTACAGATGAAGATTTAGAAAAAAATAATCGAGCGCGTAGTGCCAAGTTACGTATAGCTGAAATACTAAAATAAGGAGTGATTTTTGAGTGGCAGTAGAGAAGATATACCAACCGTATAGTGGAGCAGAACAACAAATACCACAAACGCAACCGTCGCCTCATCCCCAGAGTCAACCCCAGACAGTTAAGCGTAAAGTAATTGTCAAGCTAACTAAGTTTGAAAAGATGTTATACATAGGACTTATAACAGTGATTGCTTTAATAAGTATTTATATGCTATCTTTAAAAATGGATGCGTATGAAACTCGAGAAAAAATTGCAGATTTAGATACAAAAATTGAAAAACAATCTAGTGAAAACAGCGCAATAAAATCTGAAATTAAAAAGAACTCCTCATATGAACGCATTTACGATAAGGCCAAAAAAGATGGAATGAGCCTTAAGAACGATAATGTAAAGGTAGTGCGTAATAATGGCGAAGCGAAGAATTAAATTAAAGAAACCGAAGTTTTCAATTAAAAAAAGTAAAATAGGGGCAGTCCTACTCATTCTTGGATTTGGACTGCTCTTTTTTACGTTGGTTTTAAGATACTCATATATTATGTTGACAGGACACTCTTCTGGTGAAGATTTAATTATGAAAGCGAACGAAAAATACTTAGTAAATAGTCAGCAGCAACCAGAACGAGGTAAGATTTATGACAGAAATGGCAAAGTGTTAGCGGAAGATGTGGAACGGTATAAAGTTGTGGCAGTTGTTGATAAAAAAGCAAGCGAAGGCAGCGATAAACCTAAGCATGTAAAAGACAAAAAAGAAACTGCAAAAAAACTTGCGACAGTGATTGATATGTCAGCAAAAGAAATTGAGAAAAAACTAGATAATAAAAAAGCCTTTCAAGTTGAATTTGGTCAAAAAGGCACAGATTTAACGTATCAAGAGAAAGAAAAAATTGAAAAAATGAAACTTCCTGGTGTGACGTTATATCCAGAAACCGAAAGATTTTATCCTAATGGAAACTTTGCATCTCACTTGATAGGTATAGCTCAAAAAGATCCAGATAGTGGAGAATTAAAAGGTGCTTTAGGTGTTGAAAAAATATTTGATAGCTATCTTTCAGGACAAAAAGGTGCTTTATCGTATATTCATGATATTTGGGGGTATATTGCACCAAACACCAAAAAAGAAAAAGTGCCTAAACGTGGAGATGACGTACATTTAACACTTGATTCAAATATACAGGTTTTCGTTGAAGAAGCGCTAGATGGTATGGTTGAACATTATAAGCCAAAAGATTTGTTTGCCGTAGTGATGGATGCGAAAACAGGAGAAATCTTGGCATTTAGTCAAAGACCAACTTTTAATCCAGAAACTGGTAAAGATTTTGGAAAAAAATGGGCAAATGATTTATATCAAAACACATATGAACCAGGGTCAACTTTTAAATCTTATGGTCTAGCGGCAGCAATTCAAGAAGGTAAATTTAAACCTGATAAAAAATATACTGCTGAACCTAGAGAAGTAATGGGCTCTAAAATATCTGACTGGAATAAAGTAGGTTGGGGAAAAATCTCAATGTCTACTGGTTTCACGTATTCTTCAAACACTTTAATGATGCACTTACAAGATTTAGTTGGCTCAGATAAGATGAAAGAATGGTATGAAAAATTTGGTTTTGGTAAATCTACTAAGAGTATGTTTGATGGTGAATCTACAGGCGGTATAGCTTGGGATAATGAAGCACAGCAAAAAACATCCTCATTTGGTCAATCTACAACCGTAACACCAGTCCAAATGTTAAGAGCGCAATCCGCTTTTAATAATGAAGGTAAAATGCTGCAACCATGGTTTGTAGATAGCGTGAGCAATCCTGTTACTGATGATACTTTTTATAAGGGTAAAAAAGAGTTTGCAGGAAAACCAATTACGAAAGACACTGCTAAGAAAGTGCGTACTGAATTAGACAAAGTTGTAAACAGTGAAGATAGTCATGCTAAAAACTATCAAATTGATGGTTATGACGTAGCAGGTAAAACAGGTACAGCACAAGTTGCTGACTCTGATAATGGAGGTTATGTTCAAGGGGAAAATCCATACTTTGTAAGTTTTATTGGTGATGCACCTAAAGATGATCCAGAAGTAATAGTGTATGCTGGTATGAGTTTAGCACAAAAAAATGACCAAGAAGCTTATGAAATGGGTGTAAGTAAAGCGTTTAAACCTATTATGGAAAACACATTGAAATACTTAAACGTAGGAGATAAAAACTCTAAAGATAAATCTGATGTGAAGTATAGTAAAGTGCCAGATGTTCAAGGTCAGGAAACGCAAAAAGCACAAGATAAGGTGAATGGTAAGTCTCTCGAACCAATTGTCATAGGAAGTGGAGATAAAGTTGTTAAACAATCAGTATCACCAGATAAAGAAGTGCTACCGAATAGTAAGGTATTATTACTGACAGATGGGGATATAACTATGCCAGACATGACAGGTTGGACAAAAGAAGAAGTGATTGCTTTTGAAACCTTGACGCAAACAAAAGTAACTACAAAAGGTAGTGGCTTCGTTTCTAATCAATCTGTTAGTAAAGGACAAAAAGTTGATAAAAAAGATAAAGTAGAAGTGACGTTATCTGCAGAAGCGGTTAATGGTGAGGCTTCGACGACATCATCCAAAGAAAAAGAATCGTCCAAAGATGATTCTAATAAAAAAGATGATAATAACTCAGATTCAAACAGTGACAAACAAAGTGAATAAAAATTTATTGTATTTCTGACGTCACTGGTAAAACATGTTAAAATGTATCATTTGAAAATTGATGCGAGGTAGTAATTTAAATGTTGAATACAAAATATAATTTTGAAATTTGAAACATACTTACTGCCTCGTTACATATGATTTATAAGTTGCACTTAGCATTAACGATATCAATCCAATTTAATATTAAAGGAGCATAATATGGTTTATTTACTAGCGATCATTGCACTACTAATAACATTTATATTAGTCCCTGTATTGATACCAACACTAAAGCGAATGAAATTTGGACAAAGTATAAGAGAAGAAGGCCCTCAAAGCCATATGAAAAAAACAGGTACACCGACGATGGGAGGATTAACTTTCCTACTTAGTATCATTGTCACATCAATATTAGCTATTATTTTTATGGATAATGCAAATCCGATTATATTGTTGTTGTTTGTGACGATTGGTTTTGGATTAATTGGTTTTATTGATGACTATATCATTGTTGTTAAAAAGAACAATCAAGGATTAACGAGTAAACAAAAATTCCTTGCTCAAATCGCTATTGCAGTTGTTTTCTTCATATTAAGCCAAGTGTTTAATCTAACAGACTTTTCAACGGGAATTCATATTCCATTTACAGGTTTAGAAGTACCATTATCAATTGCATATGTAATTTTCATTGTATTTTGGCAGGTTGGTTTTTCTAATGCGGTCAATTTAACAGATGGATTAGATGGACTTTCTACTGGGCTTTCTATTATTGGATTTATTATGTATGCGCTTATGGCATATATCCAAGGCGCAAATTCTATTGGCTTGTTTTGTATTATCATGATTTTCGCATTACTTGGATTCTTACCTTTTAATTTAAATCCCGCTAAGGTATTTATGGGAGATACAGGTAGTTTAGCTCTAGGCGGTATTTTTGCTACAATTTCAATTATGCTAAATCAAGAATTATCACTTATTTTTATCGGTTTTGTATTTGTAGCTGAAACATTATCAGTTATGATTCAAGTCACATCATATAAGCTTACAGGAAAAAGAGTTTTCAAAATGTCACCACTACATCACCACTTTGAGCTAGTAGGTTGGAATGAAAGAAAAGTTGTTACTGTATTTTGGACAGTTGGTATTATTTCAGGTCTTATTGGCTTATGGATTGGAGTGAATTAAATTGCTGAAATATACAGGTTTAGAAAATAAAAATGTATTAGTAATAGGATTAGCAAAAAGTGGGTATGAAGCTGCGAAATTGTTACAAAAACTTGGTGCAAATGTCGTTGTTAACGATGGCAAAGATTTAAGCCAAGATGCACATGCAATCGATTTAGAAAATATGGGTGTCAAAGTTGTTGGTGGAGCGCATCCATTTTCCTTACTTGATAATGAACCCCTCATTTTTAAAAATCCAGGTATTCCATACACGGTTCCGTTAATTCAAGAAGCGGAACGTCGAGGATTACACATACTTACTGAAGTAGAACTAAGTTATTTAGTTTCCAAAGCGCCCATTATTGGCGTGACTGGAACAAATGGAAAAACAACGGTCACTTCTTTAATAGGTGATATGTTTAAAAAAAGTAGAATTACTGGTAAATTATCTGGCAATATAGGTTATGTAGCTTCAAAAGTGGCACAAGAAGTAGAAGAAGAGGATTACCTTATAACTGAACTCTCTTCATTTCAATTACTAGGTATCGATCAATATAAGCCGCATATATCGATTATTACAAATATTTATTCTGCACATTTGGATTATCATGAGAATTTAGAGAATTATCAAAATGCAAAAAAACAAATATATAAAAATCAAACTGAAGAGGATTATTTAATATGTAATTATCATCAACGTCACCTGATTGAATCAGAATCCTTAAAAGCAAAAGTGTATTACTTTTCTACACAACAAGAGGTTGATGGTATATACGTAAAAGATGGTTATATTACATTTAAAGGTTTCCGACTTATTCATAAAGATGACTTAGTATTACCTGGTGAACACAATTTAGAAAATATACTCGCAGCTGTGTTAGCGGCACTGTTAGCAGGGGTTTCAGTAAGAGCCATAATAGATAGTTTGACAACTTTTTCCGGTATAGAGCATAGACTTCAATATGTAGGTTCAAACAAAACCAATAAATATTATAATGATTCTAAGGCTACCAATACTTTAGCGACACAGTTTGCTCTAAATTCATTTGAACAACCCATTATTTGGTTGTGTGGTGGTTTAGACAGAGGCAATGGATTTGATGAATTGATTCCATATATGAATAATGTCAGAGTGATGGTGACCTTTGGTGAGACGCAAGAAAAATTTGTGAAATTAGGCGAGAATCAAGGTAAATATGTAATAAAGGCCACAGATGTAGAAGATGCAGTCGATAAAGTACAATCAGTTATTGAGCCTAATGACGTTGTATTATTATCACCAGCTTGTGCAAGTTGGGATCAATACAATACATTTGAAGAGCGCGGAAATAAGTTTATTAAGAGCTTCCAAGCGCACTTACCTTCACTTTAAAGGTTGTGAAATAAATGTCAGATAAAGTTAGTGAATTTGATTCTGAATATTTAAAAGAGAAACGTGCAAAACGACGTAAAAAACAAAAACAAATCCAATACGCAATCTTCGGTATTTTGCTATTTATTATTTTACTGATTCTTATTTATATGTTCACGCCATTGAGTAAAATCAACTCGGTGACAATTGAAGGTAATGACAATGTATCTAAAGCTTCTATAAAAAAAGCGATAGATGTAAAAGATGACTCTAGAATGTATACCTATAGTACTTCATCAGCTGTTAATAATTTAAAAAAGAATAAATTAATAAAGCATGCAGAAGTAACTAAAGTATTGCCGAATAAGGTGAAGGTTAAAGTGACAGAAAGCCAAATCGTTGGTTTAGTTAAAAAGAAAGATCATTATGTACCGATTCTTGAAGATGGAACAGAATTAGAAAATTATGAAGAAAGTAATGTAACAGATGACGGTCCCGTCCTTGAAGGATTCAAAAAAGAGAAAAAAGAAAAAATAATACAAGAATTAGCAAAAATGCCTACAAAAGTGCGTAGCATGATCGCCGAAGTGCAATATGACCCGCAAGAAAATTTACAAAACCAAATCAAGTTATATACGACAGATGAGATTCAAATTGTGGGTAATTTGAATACTATTGCAAATAAAATGAAGTATTATCCTCAAATGTCACAGTCGTTAGAACGTGATGAATCAGGAAGCTTAAAAAAATCAGGCTACATTGATTTGTCTGTTGGTGCTTCTTTTATTCCTTATAGTGGTGGAAGTACTACTAAATCAACAAGTGATCAAAATGTTGACAAAGGAAACACAGAAGAAGATAAGGCGAAAGACGAGTTACAAAGTGCCTTAAATAAGATAAATAAAGAATCAGACAAAAATAATTAAAAAATTTAGACAAATACATGTGTTTATAGTTCACAAGCGTCAAAACGTATTGTAAACTGTTAATAGTGTGAACATGAATAAGTTATTGTCAGGAGGTGCCTATCTATGGAAGAGCATTATTATGTAAGTATAGATATCGGTTCGTCAAGTGTTAAAGCGATAGTGGGCGAAAAATTTCACAATGGAATAAATGTGATAGGTACAGGACAGACCTACACAAGTGGTATAAAAAATGGTCTTATTGATGATTTCGACATCGCAAAACAAGCGGTTAAAGATACAATCAAAAAAGCCTCTATTGCATCAGGCGTCGATGTTAAGGAAGTATTTTTAAAACTTCCAATTATCGGAACTGAGGTATTTGATGAGTCAAATGAAATTGAATTTTATGAAAATACTGAACTAGATGGTACACACATTGAGCGTGTACTTGAAGGTATTCGTGAAAAAAATGATGTACCCGAAACAGAAATAATAAACGCTTTCCCAATTAAATTTGTTGTGGATGACGATAATGAAGTGTCAGATCCTAAAGAACTCATTGCAAGACATAGTTTGAAAGTTGAAGCTGGTGTTATTGCGATTCAAAAATCAATTTTAATAAACATGATTAAATGTGTAGAATCTTGTGGTGTAGATGTATTGGATGTATACTCTGATGCATATAACTATGGCTCAGTACTTTCGGCAACTGAGAAAGAACTTGGCGCATGCATTATTGACATTGGTGAGGATATAACACAATTGGCATTTTACGAAAGAGGAGAGCTTGTAGATGCTGATGCTATAGAAATGGCTGGTAGAGATATAACGGAAGATATTGCAAAAGGTTTAAATACTTCTTATGAAACGGCTGAAAAAATCAAACATCAATATGGTCACGCTTTCTTTGATTCAGCGTCGGATCATGATGTGTTTACTATTGATCAAATAAATAGCGAAGAAGAAGCACAATTTACTCAAAAAGATTTGGCAGATGTGATAGAAGCACGTGTGGAAGATATATTCTTTAATGTGTTTGATGTATTACAAGAGTTAGGTCTTACAAAAGTAAATGGTGGTTTCGTTGTAACAGGTGGTTCGGCCAATTTACTAGGCGTTAAAGAATTGCTGCAAGACATGGTAAGTGAAAAAGTAAGAATTCATACGCCATCCCAAATGGGTATAAGAAAACCAGAGTTTTCTTCAGCGATTTCAACGATTTCTAGTAGCATTACTTTCGACGAATTACTAGATTATGTTACAATAAATAATCATGACAGTGAAGAATTTGAAGAAGAAGTCATAGAATCAAATGATCGAGAAAATAGTACGAAGTCAAGCGGATTTGATTGGTTCAAAAAGAAATCAAACAAACAAGAAGAGCCACATACATCAACTTCTGATATAGAAGAACCAGAAGCGTCTGAGGCATACGAACATGAAGACAACATAGAACAAGAAGAAGAAAGTAAACCTCAAGACAAAGAAGAAAGTAAGTTCAAGAAACTTATGAAATCTCTATTCGATTGATTGGCCACTAAAACTAGGAGGAAATTTAAATGTTAGAATTTGAACAAGGATTTAATCATTTAGCGACGTTAAAAGTCATCGGTGTAGGGGGCGGCGGAAATAACGCTGTTAACCGAATGATTGATCATGGTATGAATAATGTTGAATTTATTTCAATCAATACGGATGGACAAGCTTTAAACTTATCTAAAGCTGAGTCTAAAATCCAAATTGGTGAAAAATTAACACGTGGTTTAGGCGCTGGTGCAAACCCTGAAATTGGTAAAAAAGCTGCCGAAGAATCTCGTGAGCAAATTGAAGATGCAATCCAAGGTGCTGATATGGTATTCGTAACAGCAGGAATGGGCGGCGGTACTGGTACAGGTGCTGCTCCAGTTGTAGCAAAAATTGCAAAAGAAATGGGAGCGTTAACAGTTGGTGTTGTTACACGTCCATTCGGGTTTGAAGGCCGTAAGCGTCAAACACAAGCAGCTGCTGGTGTAGAATCAATGAAAGCTGCTGTTGATACATTAATCGTCATCCCTAACGACCGTTTATTAGATATTGTTGATAAGTCAACACCAATGATGGAAGCATTTAAAGAAGCAGATAATGTATTACGTCAAGGTGTTCAAGGTATTTCAGACTTAATCGCTGTTTCAGGTGAAGTTAACCTTGACTTTGCAGACGTTAAAACAATTATGTCTAACCAAGGTTCTGCATTAATGGGTATCGGTGTATCTTCTGGTGAAAACCGTGCTGTAGAAGCTGCTAAAAAAGCTATTTCTTCTCCATTATTAGAAACTTCTATTGTAGGTGCACAAGGCGTGCTAATGAACATTACTGGTGGAGAGTCATTATCATTATTTGAAGCACAAGAAGCAGCAGACATTGTTCAAGATGCAGCTGATGAAGATGTTAATATGATTTTCGGTACTGTGATTAACCCAGAATTACAAGATGAAATCGTAGTAACAGTCATTGCTACTGGATTTGAAGATAAACCTTCATCTCAAGGGCGCAAAGCTTCAAATACTGGATTTGGCAACAGTGCATCATCTGGAAGTACAACTGCAAAAGAAGATTCATTCTCTTCTAGTGCATCACAAACGACAGACAGTGCAAATGAAGGTAGAACACATACTACAAATGAAGATGATATTCCTAGCTTTATCAGAAATCGTGAAGAAAGACGTTCTAGAAGAACTAGACGTTAATCTCGAATGGACTTCTTCTTCTGTTAGTTTTTCATAATAATTAATAATAATTTAGACAATATAAAATATATAAATGTCATCAGGTCCAAAGATCTGATGACTTTTTTGAATTTAGAAGTTGGCATATCATTTGTTGTGAACTACATTATTATGTAGAAAAATATAGTTTTCAATTATTTAGAATCTCCCGAATGTCTTTAGATAGTTTATAAATGTTGAATAGCTGGAGGTTTATAGCATGCAAGAGAAATTTATCAAAGATCGTCATATTTTAAAATATGACGATAATCAATTAAAGAATGTGAAATTGGGTATAACAACAAGAGAAGAAGGATACAGCCATTACCCGAAAGATGCATTTAATATGGCTAGATACATTAATGATGATCAAGATAATGTAACGAGACACCAAGCGTTACTTGCTTCTGTAATTCAGTTTCCGAGAAATCAATGGGTTTTCCCGATTCAAACACATGAAAATAAGGTAGTTGAAATTACAAACAAAGATAAAGGTACTAATATTGATAGTCTTTCTAATGCATTACATGGTATAGATGGTATGTATACATTTGAAAATGACATTTTATTAACTATGTGTTATGCAGATTGTGTACCAATTTATTTTTATAGCGAAAAACATCACTTTGTAGGCTTAGCTCATGCAGGTTGGCGTGGCACAGTAGGTCAAATTGTCAATCAAATGTTAAAACGTATACCATTTGATTGGAACGACTTAAGCGTTGTTATTGGACCAGCAACTGCAAATTCATATGAAATTAATGATGATATTAAAAGCAAGTTTGAGCAATTACCTATAGATGCTCATCAATATATCGAAACAAGAGGTGACAATCGTCATGGCATAGACCTAAAAAAGGCGAATGCTATGTTGTTAGAGTATGATGGTGTTCCGAAAAATAATATTTATATAACGAATTATGCGACATCGGAAGATTTAAATTTATTCTTTTCATATAGAGTAGAGAAAGGCGATACAGGTCGTATGTTAGCTTATATTGGTCAATAACTAAGAGGTGTATAAAAATTGGATGTACAACAAAGTTTAGCGCAAATAAATGAACAATTGAAAATACATTGCGAAAAAGGTAATATTACAACAGTCCCGCACGTGATAGCAGTGACAAAATATGTTACAATAGAGCGAGCTAATGATGCTTATCAAGCAGGTATTAGACATTTTGGTGAGAATCGTTTAGAAGGTTTTCAACAAAAGAAAGCAGCTTTACCAGACGATGTAGTCATGCATTTTATCGGTTCTTTACAAACAAGAAAAGTTAAAGAGGTCATTAACGATATCGACTATTTTCACGCTTTAGATCGTCTGAAATTAGCAAAAGAGATTAATAAAAGAGCTGAACATAAAGTGAAATGTTTTGTTCAAGTCAACGTTTCTGGAGAAACGTCAAAACAAGGTATCGCTTTAGATGAGGTAGATACGTTTATTAAGGATTTAGAGCAATATGAAAACATAGAAATAATTGGTCTTATGACGATGGCACCTTATACGGATGATGAACCGTATATTAAAGATTTATTCAAATCATTAAGAGCAAAGAGAGATGAAATTAAAGCGCTCAATTTAAATTATGCACCATGCACAGAATTGTCAATGGGAATGAGTAATGATTACCATTTAGCAGCCGAAGAAGGTGCATCATTTGTGAGAATTGGGACTAAACTTGTAGGAAAAGAGGAGTGAGCCCCGTGGCTTTAAAAGATTTATTTAGTGGTTTTTTCGTAGTTGAAGAGGAAGACGATGATTTACAAGCGCCACCTGAAGAAGAACAAGATAGACAACAAGCGCAGTCTCAAACAAATTATAATAATCAACAAAATGACAATACAGAAAGACAACGCATACAGTCCGTACCCAAAAAACAACCAACAAGATTACAACAATCAACCGGGGAAAGGAAGTATCAAATGAATAACAGTGCACCTAAAAATAATACTAGGAACGTTGTGAACATGAATAATCAAGATCAAAACAATTATGGTTTTACGCAAGAAAGTTCTAAAATGTGTTTATTTGAACCACGCGTCTTTTCAGATACTCAAGACATTGCGGACGAATTAAAAAATCGCAGAGCAACTTTAGTGAACTTACAACGTATTGATAAAGTATCTGCAAAAAGAATTATCGATTTTCTAAGTGGTACCGTTTATGCAATTGGTGGAGACATTCAACGTGTAGGTTCTGACATATTCTTATGTACGCCAGATAATGTTGAAGTTGCAGGAAGCATAACAGACCAAATCGAAAATATGGAATACCAAGGTGAATAGAGGTAAACATTCATGGATATAGGTTTATTAGCAAATATATTTCAATTTATTTTATTCTTGGTTCAAATTTATTACTTTGGGATGATTGTATATTTCTTTATGTCATGGCTTCCAGGCGCACGTGAAAATAAATTCGGTCAATTTTTATCAAAATTGTATGAACCGTTTTTAGAACCATTCCGTAAAATTATTCCACCTATTGGCATGATTGATATTTCATCCATTGTTGCAATAATTGTACTTGTATTATTCCGAACTGGTTTAGAAAATATTTTTAATTTGATTTTAAATTATTTAGTGTAAGTTTTGTATTGAGGATAAAATGATATTTGAATAAATTATAAAATAAATGTTAAGCACCTAACGTTAAAAACGCGAGGTGCTTTAACTTATATTTGGAGTGAAATCACATCGATATTTATCAACATTTTAGAAAAGAAGAACATGAATTAATCGATCAACTCATCGATAAGTGTTATCGTGCCAACGACCAGTTTGCACCTGTATTAACTTCCTTTTTAGATCCCAGAGGCCAATATATATTAAATGTTGTAGTTGGTAGTTTTCAAGATTTAGAAGTTACTTTTTATGGTGGGCCATATGCTGAGAGACAAAGAGCCATCATAGCACCAGATTACTTTCAACCTGAGGTGGAAGATTTTGAAATCATTCTTTTTGAAATCGATTATCCTCAAAAATTTGTTACACTTCAACACCAACATGTCTTGGGCACAATTATGTCATTGGGAATCGAAAGAGACCAATTAGGTGATATTGTTGTAGATAATCGCATACAATTTACTTTGACAAAGCAATTAGAATCATATATTATATTGGAATTAAATAAAATTAAAGGCGCGACAGTTAAACTAAATGCGCTACCAATAAAAGATATGATACAATCAGTAGAGAACTGGCACTCATCCGAAACAACCGTATCTGGTTTACGATTAGATGTCGTTCTAAAAGAAATGATTCGTAAATCTCGTTCCATTAGCAAACAGTTAATCGAAAAGAAACGTGTTAAAGTTAATCATACGATTATTGATTCTGCAGATTTCCAACTGGATAAAGGAGACTTACTATCTATTCAAGGTTATGGCAGAGCAATGATTACTGATATTGGTGGAAAAACAAAAAAAGATAAAGTACGAATTTCCTACAAAACTTTATTTAAATAAGTTATACTTATAAAGTGTAGAACAACCGAATTTTAACGACTAAAATAAGCAATGATACCATATAAGATGAAATTTTATTTATGATATTTAATGAAATTACAAAATAGTGTATGATAGAAGGAGGATAATGACGCATGCCTTTTACACCAAGTGAAATAAAAAACAAATCCTTTACTCGTGTGAAAACGGGTTTTGAACCAACTGAAGTTGAAAGTTATCTAGAACAGCTCAGTAATGAAATTGAACGTTTAAAAGAAGATAAAGCACAACTAGAAAAAGTTGTCGAAGATAAAGAAACAAATATTCAATCTTATAAAGATGTGCATCAATCTGTGAGCGATGCATTAGTTCAAGCGAAACAAGCTGGAGAAGAGACGAAAGCAGCAGCCAATAAAGATGCAGAGGCAACAATTGCTAAAGCAAAAAGCGAAGCAGATCGTATTGTCAATGATGCAGTTGAAAAAGCTCGCCGCCTTTCTTTCCAAACAGAAGATATGAAACGCCAATCTAAAATATTTAGATCTCGTTTCCGTATGTTAGTAGAAGCACAGTTAGATTTACTTAAAAATGATGATTGGGATTATTTATTAAATTATGACCTTGATTCTGAACAAGTAACACAAGAGAATATTAATCATTTAAATGAAAATGAATTAACTGAAGAAGAAAAAGCGATGAAAGCAAAAGCTGAAGCAGATAGTACGGCAGAGGCGGATGCAGAAGCAACAGATAACAGCGGTTCAACAGATAATGAGAATAATAAACAATAAACAGCAGACGCGTAAGAAACAGTCGATATATTCAAGCGAGTTAGGGATAGTGTGAGCCTAATATATATTTGTTTCTTATATCACTGTAGTTTTAACTGAATAACATGCAATGAGAGAACTCTAAGTTGAGTTAATCAGGGTGGTAACGCGGTATATATCGTCCCTGTTAATTGAACTTAGAGTTCTTTTTATTGTTAAATACTAAACAAGTCAGAATATTGTAATAAGGAGTGTAGGAAATGGACTACAAAGATACGTTATTAATGCCGAAAACGAATTTTCCAATGCGTGGAGGATTACCGAATAAAGAGCCAAAAATCCAAGAAGAATGGGATGCTAATGATATTTATCAAAAAGCATTAGACAAAAATAAAGATAACGAACATTATATTTTACATGATGGTCCACCATATGCAAATGGTAACTTACATATGGGACATGCGTTAAATAAAATTTTGAAGGATTTTATTACGCGTTATAAAACAATGCAAGGTTTCTATACACCATATGTTCCTGGTTGGGATACACATGGGTTACCAATCGAACAAGCGCTTACTAAAAAAGGTGTTAAGCGTAAAGAATTATCAATTGCTGAATTTAGAAGAAAATGTGAAGCATTTGCGTTAGAACAAATAGAAAATCAAAAAAAAGATTTTAAACGCCTTGGTGTTAAAGGAGATTTTGCTGATCCATATATTACATTAAAACCGGAATATGAAGCTGCACAAATTCGTTTATTTGGTGAAATGGCTGATAAAGGTCTTATTTACAAAGGTAAAAAACCAGTTTATTGGTCACCATCTAGTGAATCATCACTTGCTGAAGCAGAAATTGAATATCAAGATAAGCGTTCGCCATCTATTTATGTAGCATTTGATGTTAAAGATAGCAAAGGTATTGTTGATGAAGATGCAAAATTCGTTATTTGGACTACTACACCTTGGACATTACCATCGAATGTTGCGATCACAGTACACCCAGATTTAATTTATGGTCAATATAATGTGAATGGTGACAAATATATCATCGGTAAAGACTTAGTTGCTAATGTTGCTGAAGCATTAGGATGGAACGAAGATGCCATTGAATTAGAAAAAGAATTCAAAGGTAGTGACTTAGAGTATATCGAAACACAACATCCTTTTGTTGATCGTGTGTCACTCGTGATTAATGGATTACATGTGACAACAGATGCTGGTACAGGGTGCGTCCATACGGCACCTGGACATGGGGAAGACGACTTTGTAGTAGGTCAAAAATATAACTTGCCTGTTATTAGCCCTGTAGATGATAAAGGTGTATTTACAGAAGAAGCCGGTCAATTTGAAGGTATGTTCTACGATAAAGCGAACAAAGAAATTACAGATTTATTAAAAGAAAATGGTTCATTATTAAAATTAGAATTTATTACTCATAGTTACCCACATGATTGGCGTACTAAAAAACCTGTTATTTTCCGTGCAACACCACAATGGTTTGCCTCTATTGATAAAGTACGTCAAGATATTTTAGATGCAATCGAAGATACACACTTCAAGGTTGATTGGGGTAGAACTCGTATTTATAACATGGTAAGAGATCGTGGCGAATGGGTTATATCACGTCAACGTGTTTGGGGTGTACCATTACCAGTATTTTATGCGGAAAATGGCGATATTATTATGACTAAGGAAACTGTTAATCATGTTGCAGATTTATTCCAAGAACATGGTTCAAATGTATGGTTTGAGCGAGAAGCTGCAGAGTTACTACCTGAAGGGTTCACACATCCAAGCAGTCCAAATGGTGTGTTTACAAAAGAAACAGATATCATGGACGTTTGGTTCGATTCTGGATCATCACACCGTGGTGTATTAGAAGAACGTCCGGAACTTTCATATCCTGCTGATTTATATCTAGAAGGTAGTGACCAGTACCGTGGTTGGTTTAACTCTTCAATTACAACTTCTGTTGCTACGAGAGGAATTTCACCATATAAAATGTTACTTTCGCATGGATTTGTGATGGATGGTGAAGGTAAAAAGATGAGTAAATCATTAGGTAATGTCATTGTACCTGATCAAATCGTCAAACAAAAAGGTGCAGATATTGCGCGTCTTTGGGTAAGTAGTGTAGATTATTTATCAGATGTGCGTATTTCTGATGAAATTTTAAAACAAACTTCTGATGTATATCGTAAAATTAGAAATACCTTAAGATTTATGTTAGGTAATTTAAATGATTATAATCCTTCAACAGATGCAATTGCAGAATCTGAGCTATTAGAAGTAGATAAATATTTATTAAATAGATTACGTGAATTTACTGCGAATACGCTAGACAATTACGATAATTATGATTATTTAGATATATATCAAGAATTACAAAATTTCATTAACGTTGAATTAAGTAATTTCTATTTAGATTACGGTAAAGATATCTTGTACATTGAAGAGCAGAATGCACATAAACGTCGCAGTATGCAAACAGTGTTGTACCAAATTGTAGTAGACATGACAAAATTATTAGCGCCTATCCTAGCGCATACGTCTGAAGAAGTGTGGTCACATATCCCACATGTAGAGGAAGAAAGTGTTCATTTAACACGTATGCCTGAACGTGTAGCAGTTGATGCTGAATTCATGGAAAAATGGAATACATTTATGAAATTGCGTGACGATGTGAACCGTGCTTTAGAAGTTGCGCGTAATGAAAAAGTAATTGGTAAATCATTAGAAGCCAAAGTGGTAATCGGTAGCAATGATAACTTTGATGCGACTACATTTTTACAACAATTCTCTGACCTACAACAATTATTTATTACTTCACAAGCGGAGGTAGTTGATAAAGTTGAAAATGGAGAATCATATCAATATGGTGATATCCACATTGAACATGCTCACGGAGAAAAGTGTGAACGTTGTTGGAACTATAGTGAATCATTGGGTTCAGTAGGTGAATTAGATAACCTATGTCCACGTTGTCAAGCAGTAGTTAAAACACTTGTTTAAATATTGATAAATGTTAAAGTAAGAACATGGCAAATACGTTATTCATAAAATATTAAACGGTTTTGTTCTGATGTATTTAAATAGAATTATAAAAAGTGCGATATGTATTTTTACATTAAAACAAGTTATGACTAATATTTTTGAAAAACCTGAGACATCAGTACGATGTCCCAGGTTTTCTTTTCGCTAATATAAAAATGAAACGAGTTATTTCACGAATCCAAAAGTAAGATTAAAATGAGCATATTAAAATTTAAAATTAAATAAATCAGATATAATGGATGCAATAAGCAATTAGAAAGGTGTTAAATATGTTCCATAACGAAAGTGCCCATTTTGTAAATGGCATTATATTAAATGTAAGAGATAAAGATGAAATGAAAAAATTTTATGGAGATATTATTGGATTAAATGTAGTAAATGAATCATATTCTACAATTCAATATGAGGTTGGTAATCTGAATCACTTCATGACACTTAATCAAATCAATATGGGAAGAGAACCTCTTGTTTCAGAAGCAGGTTTATTTCACTTAGCGATAAAATTACCATCTAAAACAGACTTAGCAGACTTGCTTGTGCAATTCAGTGAATATAAAATACCTATCAATGGTGGCGAACACGACATTTCAACTTCATTATATTTAGAAGATACGGAAGGAAACGGCTTGGAGTTTTATGTAGATAATCCCATTGATGAATGGTCTATTGAAAATGAAAAAGCAGTTTTAGAAACAAAACCATTAAATGTACCTAAATTACTAACTTATGTCTCAGATGAGAAGTGGCAAGGTATTCCTGATGAAAGTATTATTGGATATATAAATTTAAAAACAATTCGATTAAATAGAGTTAAGCAATATTATAAAAATTACTTTGGTTTGGTACCTTCTTCTTTAGAAACTGACAGTGCGGTTTATTTAGCTTCAAATGGTTATCACCAACATCTCGTAGTGAATAATTGGTTATCAAGTGTAAAACGTATAGAAAATCATAGAACTTATGGTTTAGCGTGTGTAGATTTTCATTTTCCAGAAACAACACATAAATTATTAGCTGGACCTGATGGTATTCAATTTAGGTTTAATTATTATTCCGTACTCTAGAATAATGTCTATTTTAATAACATTTTAAAAAATCAACTTATTATTTGAACTGTAACTTTTTTTATAAGTTTGATTAGGATATAATGAGAGTTGTTGTAAAAAGCGACCGCACGAAGAACAAATAGGAGGTACAGACATGAAACGTCAGTACTATATTGGTATTTCTATATTTATAACAATTGTTATACTTATATTAGATCAAATCACAAAATTTATAATAACTAAAACAATGCAAATTGGTGACTCATTTGAAGTAATCCCTAATTTTTTGAGTATCACTTCACATAGAAATAATGGTGCAGCATGGGGAATTTTAAGTGGAAAGATGGCTTTTTTCTATATTATAACTGTCATTATTCTGATCATACTCATTGTCTTTTTTATAAAAGAAGCGAAGCATAATTTGTTAATGCAAATTGCTATAAGTTTATTGTTTGCTGGTGCTTTAGGTAACTTTATTGATCGTGTATTAAATGGTGAAGTTGTAGACTTTGTTGATACTTATATATTTAGTTATAATTTTCCAATATTTAACGTAGCTGATTCTAGTTTAACTATAGGCGTCGTTTTAGTAATAATCGCATTATTAAGGGATATGAGGACAGAAGAATAGGAGAGATAGTGTATGGAATTTCATGAGTTTAATATAGACGACCCAGCTAATGTAGGACAACGAATAGATAAATTATTGCCTGAATTTAATACTGAATGGTCACGTACTCAAATGCAAGATTGGATTAAAGAAGGCCTGGTTAAAGTCAATGGTAAAGTGATAAAATCCAATTATAAAACTAAGTCAAATGATAAAATTATAGTAACTGAGAAAGAAATTGTTGAGGCAGATATTAAACCAGAAAATCTTAATCTGAATTTTTATTATGAAGACGATGATGTCGCAATTGTATATAAACCTAAAGGGATGGTAGTACATCCATCAGCAGGTCATTATACGGGTACATTAGTAAATGGACTAATGTATCAAATGAAAGACTTATCTGGTATAAACGGAGAGATACGTCCAGGAATTGTACATCGTATTGACAAAGACACTTCCGGGTTATTAATGATTGCAAAAAATGATGTTGCACATCGTAGTTTAGTAGAACAGTTGATAGATAAATCAGTAACGCGTAAATATATTGCATTGGTACATGGTAACATTCCACATGATTATGGTACTGTTGATGCACCTATTGGTAGAAATAAGAATGACCGCCAATCTATGGCTGTAGTTGATGATGGTAAAGACGCGATTACTCACTTTAATGTATTAGAACATTTTAATAAATATACGCTAATAGAATGTCAGTTAGAAACAGGCCGTACTCACCAAATTCGTGTGCATATGAAATACATTGGTTACCCATTAGTAGGAGATCCCAAATATGGTCAGAAAAAAACATTAGATATTGGTGGTCAAGCATTGCATGCTGCAGTAATCGGTTTTGAACATCCAGTTACACAAGCGTATATTGAAAAAACAGCACCTTTACCAGAGGAATTTGAGCAACTCTTAAATGATATTCGTAAATCTGATAATTAATAATGCTTTGCTAAGTTATATCGTGAATTTTAGATAATACCATGATATATAAATGGGATTGGAACAGAAATCTAATTTTATTAATTAGATTTCGTTATCTCACCCCAACAAGGATGACTAGAAGTGAAAAAATGATTTAAAGGCAAACGATCGCTTTTATAAAACGAACGATATTCTAATATAGACTTGCAACGATATGTTATTCATGATAATATAATGACAGTTTAATAAAGAACGAACGTCTTTAATTGAAAGTCCAGAGAGGCTTCGAAGACATGTAATGAAAATAGAATATACAAACAAAGTATTTAAGTTATAACAATAGCTAAAGCCATCGTAGTTTTTCGTAAAACGCGATAAAAGTCATAATCACAAGTACAAAAATGGTTATGATGGAGAAATCATCTAAGTTTTAGATATGTCTCTACATTTTGTTTGTAATATTTTATTACGCTACCTCATGTCTTCTGAAGATGTGAGGTTTTTTAATATCATTAAGATTAAGGTAGGTGCCAAAAATGTCAGAACGCGTAATTATGGATGAAGCAGCAATACAAAGAACCGTTACACGTATTGCACACGAAATCTTAGAATACAACAAAGGTACTGATGAATTAATTTTATTAGGCATTAAAACAAGAGGGGCATTTTTAGCACGACGTATCCAACAAAAAATTGAACAAATTGAGCAAATAATTGTCCCAACAGGTACGATTGATATTACACAATTTAGAGATGATTTAGAACAGACAATAGATCAAGTTGCAGAACAGACGTATGAAATTGATGTCAATATAACAAATCAAGTCGTGATTATTGTGGATGATGTTCTATATACTGGGCGTACAGTTAGAGCATCCCTTGATGCAGTACTTCAATATGCAAGACCTAGTAAAATAGGATTAGCAACGCTTATTGATCGTGGACATAGGGAGCTTCCAATACGCGCAGACTTTGTTGGTAAAAATATACCGACCGCTAGAGAAGAAGCTGTCTCGGTTTTTCTTAGTGAAATAGATAGTAGAAATGCAGTTGTAATTGAATAAATCAACACCTTTTAATTCAGTACGAGAGACTGAAAAAGGGAAGAGAATCATGTGGAAGTCAAAGGCAAGTTTCTAGGAAGCCACACTTCAAAATATAGTTATATTATAAAAACATATACTATAGATTCTCTCCATATCATCTGAACTTAATTTAAGCTAAGTATTCAAACAGCAATGCTAACGATTTAAGTCGTAATGTTGTTTGAACAAGCTGAATTTTGATTTGAGGATAGATACTTTTTAAGTCTCTTTACATGAAAACAATGTAAAGGGACTTTTTTTATGAGAGGAAGCGGAAAGTCATGGAAAATGAAACAATGTTTGAACGGACAGCTAAACCAGTATTAGATGTACGAGATAAACCTAAATTAGGACAATGGGCATTTCTAAGCACTCAACATTTATTTGCAATGTTTGGATCGACTGTCCTCGTACCATTTTTAACTGGATTACCGATATCATCTGCTTTACTAGCATCAGGGATAGGGACATTATTATATATATTAATTACACAAGCGAAAATACCCGCATATTTAGGTTCAAGTTTCGCATTTATCACACCAATCATAACTGGATTGAATTCACATAGCTTAGGTGACATGTTAGTAGCATTGTTTATGAGCGGAGTGATGTATGTGCTTATTGGATTAGCTATTAGGTTAAGTGGAACAGGGTGGCTTATGCACTTACTTCCCCCGGTTGTTGTTGGACCAGTTATTATGGTGATTGGTTTGAGTCTGGCACCTACCGCAGTCAATATGGCGATGTTTGAAAATTCAGGAGATATGAAAGGCTATAACTTAAGTTATTTAGTAGTAGCATTGATTACGCTGCTGGTGACGATTATAGTTCAAGGATACTTTAAAGGTTTCTTGTCCCTTATACCTGTATTAATCGGCATTATAACGGGGTACATTGTGTCAATATTTATGGGGCTTGTTAATTTTAAACCTGTAGCTGAAGCAAAATGGCTGCAACTTCCAGAAGTGTACCTACCATTTAAAGATTACACACCATCATTTCATCTAGGTTTAGTACTTGTCTTAATACCAATCGTTTTTGTGACAGTTAGTGAGCACATTGGACATCAAATGGTGATTAACAAAATCGTAGGAAGAAATTTCTTTAAGGATCCAGGATTAGACAAATCAATTATTGGTGACGGAGTGTCAACGATGTTTGCAAGTATTATAGGTGGCCCACCAAGTACAACATACGGAGAAAATATAGGTGTCTTAGCTATCACGAAAATTTATAGTATATATGTTATTGGAGGTGCTGCAGTCATCGCTATAGTATTAGGATTTGTAGGCAAATTCACAGCATTAGTTTCATCTATACCAACCCCAGTTATGGGAGGTGTATCGATATTACTTTTCGGAATTATTGCAGCAAGTGGTCTGCGAATGCTTGTAGAAAGTGAAGTTGATTTTGCAAGTAACCGAAATCTAGTCATCGCATCAGTCATATTAGTTATAGGTATTGGTAACCTAGTCTTCAATCTAAATGGTATAGGTATAAATTTAGAAATTGAAGGGATGGCATTAGCAGCATTGGCAGGTATTCTACTAAACTTAATTTTACCGCAAGAGATTGAGTCAAATAAATAAACGTCTATTTCAATACTAGGAGGCTGAAAAAATGGATAACTTACTATCAATGGAACATCTAACTACAAATGAGATTTATGAACTAATAGAAATTGCAAGTGGTATTAAAAATGGATCATTTAAACCACATAATTATGAAGACAAATTTGTAGCAAACTTATTTTTTGAAAATTCTACCCGTACGAAAAGTAGCTTTTTAGTAGCAGAGCAAAAATTAGGATTAAAACTGATTGATTTCGAAACGAGCACTTCTTCTGTTCAAAAAGGTGAGAGCTTATACGATACGTGTAAAACATTAGAACAAGTAGGTGCAGATGTTCTAGTAATTAGACATTCAGATACAACATACTATAATGATTTAAATTCACTTAAGTTACCGATTATTAATGCAGGTGATGGTAGTGGACAGCATCCAACACAAAGTTTATTAGACCTAATGACAATATACGAAGAGTATGAAACCTTTAAAGATTTAAATATATTAATATGTGGAGATATTAAAAACTCCCGTGTAGCGAGAAGTAACTTTCAAAGTTTAACCGCACTCGGTGCAAATGTGATGTTCTCAAGTCCAGAAGCGTGGAGAGATGACACTTTAGAAGCACCTTATGTTGATATAGATAAAGTCATAGAGGACATAGACATTGTCATGCTACTAAGAGTACAGCATGAAAGACATGGTGATGAAGAAACAATGAATTTTGAAAATCAAAATTATCATGAAAATTTTGGTTTGACAAAAGCGCGTTATAATCGATTGAAGTCATCTGCAATTGTTATGCATCCCGCGCCTGTCAATCGCGGTGTTGAAATAGATGATTGCTTAGTAGAAGCAGAAAAATCTCGCATCTTTAAACAGATGGAAAATGGTATGTATACACGTATGGCAGTAATTGAGTATATATTACAAACAAAGGAGGCAGCAATAAATGAAATTGCTAACTAATGCGAAAATCTTAGAAAATGGTGAACTTAAAACCACTTCAATTTTAATAGAAGGTAAAACCATAAAAAAAATTGCGTCAGACATAGAGGTTGATGCCGATGTTGAAATCATTGATTTAAAAGGACACTTTGTTGCTCCAGGTTTAGTTGATATTCATGTACATTTGCGTGAACCAGGCGGTGAACATAAAGAAACAATTGCAACGGGAACACAAGCAGCTGCAAGAGGCGGTTTTACGACAGTTTGTCCAATGCCAAATACACGACCTGTACCTGACTCTGTTGAAAATTTAGAACGTTTAAACAAATTAATCGACGAAAATGCACACGTCAGAGTTTTACCATATAGTGCAATCACAGTTAGGCAAGCAGGTACTGAACATGTTGATTTTGAAGCTTTAGCCCAGTTAGGCACATTTGCTTTTACTGATGATGGCGTAGGTGTACAACAAGCAAATATGATGTATGAAGCTATGCAACAAGCAGCTAAAGTGAATAAAGCAGTCGTTGCTCATTGTGAGGATAATAGCTTGATATATGGCGGCGCTATGCATGAAGGGGAACGTAGTAAAGCATTAGGCATACCGGGGATACCTAATATTTGTGAAGCGGTACAAATTGCGAGAGATGTTTTGCTAGCTGAAGCAGCAGGTGCACATTACCATGTCTGTCACGTATCTACAAAAGAAAGTGTACGAGCTATAAGAGATGCTAAAAAGGCAGGAATTCATGTAACAGCAGAAGTGACACCGCATCATTTATTATTAACAGAAGATGATGTGCCTGGTGATGATGCAATTTATAAAATGAATCCACCTTTAAGAAGTAAAGCAGATCGAGCTGCACTAATCGAAGGATTATTAGATGGGACAATTGATTGTATTGCTACAGACCATGCGCCACATGCGAAAGAAGAAAAAGCACAACCAATGACAAAAGCGCCTTTCGGCATTGTTGGTAGTGAAACAGCATTTCCATTATTGTATACACACTTTGTAAAAAATGGTAACTGGTCATTGCAACAATTGGTTGACTATTTAACGATTAAACCATCTCAAATATTTGATTTACCTTATGGAAGATTAGAAGAGGGCGGTTTAGCTGACCTTACTGCTATTAATTTAGAAGACGAGAAAGAGATTAGGGCAGAAGATTTTGCGTCAAAAGGGTCAAACACACCATTTATAGGTGGAAAAGTATACGGAACTCCAGTATTAACATTGGTAGAAGGTGAAGTTAAATTTAAGGAGGAAAAGTAATGTTGCAAAAACGCTATTTAGTTTTAGAAGATGGAACATATTATGAAGGTTATCCATTAGGATCGGACCATTTAACGAAAGGCGAAATAGTATTTAATACGGCTATGACTGGGTATCAAGAAACGATATCAGATCCATCTTATACAGGGCAAATTATTACGTTTACTTATCCATTAATAGGAAACTACGGAATTAATCGAGATGATTTTGAATCTTTGATACCAACATTGAATGGTGTTGTTGTCAAAGAAGCAAGCACATATCCGAGTCATTTTCGCATGCAAAAATCATTCCACGAAGTGTTAAAAGATTATGATATCCCAGGTATTTCAGGTGTGGATACACGTAGTATTACTCGAAAAATTAGAAACTATGGCGTTTTAAAAGCAGCTTTTACAGATGACAAGGCAGATATTCCACAATTAATAGAAGAGTTGAAAGTAATTGAATTACCTAGAGATGAAGTGAAAACAGTGTCTACCAAAACACCATATGTCTCTACGGGTTATGATTTAAGTGTTGTACTTGTAGATTTTGGTAAAAAACAAAATATTGTGAGAGAACTTAATTTACGTGGTTGTAATGTTACAGTTGTACCTTATGATTCGACAGCAGAAGAAATTATTAGAATGTCACCAGATGGTGTCATGTTGTCTAATGGACCTGGTGATCCAGAAGAAGTCAAAGTTGCAGTTAATATGATTAATGGTATTTTAGGAAAAATTCCTTTCTTTGGTATCTGTTTAGGCCATCAATTATTTGCACTTTCACAAGGCGCTAGATCGTTTAAAATGAAATTTGGACATAGAGGGGCAAACCATCCTGTGAAAGATTTAAAGAGTGGGAAAATAGCATTAACTAGCCAAAATCATGGTTATGCGATCGATAAAGATTCATTAGCCAGTACACCTTTAGAAATAACACATATAGCGATTAATGACGGTACAGTTGAAGGTTTAAGACACCAATCATTACCTGCGTTTTCAGTACAATATCATCCTGAAGCAAGTCCTGGACCTACAGATTCAAATTATTTGTTTGATGAATTTATTAAAATGATGCATGACTTTAAAGAAAAGGAGATTTTGACAAATGCCTAAACGTAACGATATTAAAACGATTTTAGTTATAGGATCTGGACCCATTATTATAGGCCAAGCTGCAGAATTTGATTATGCGGGGACACAAGCATGCTTAGCATTACGAGAAGAAGGTTATCGCGTTATATTAGTAAATTCAAATCCAGCTACAATCATGACAGATAATGAAATTGCTGACAAAGTCTACATTGAACCTTTAACGCATGACTTTATTGCACGTATTATTCGTAAAGAACAACCTGATGCGTTGTTACCAACATTAGGTGGTCAAACAGGGCTTAATATGGCGATTCAATTACATGATAGCGGTGTATTAGAAGCGAACAACGTACAATTACTAGGTACTAAATTGGCTTCTATTCAACAAGCGGAAGATAGAGAATTATTTAGAGACTTAATGAATGAGCTAGATGTTCCAGTTCCAGAAAGCGATATCGTCAATACTCTAGAACAGGCGTTTGAATTTAAAGAAGCGGTAGGGTATCCATTAATTGTGAGACCGGCTTTCACGATGGGCGGTACTGGTGGTGGTATTTGCCATAATGATGAAGAGTTTAAACAAGTAGTAACGAATGGCTTACATTACAGTCCGGCAACACAATGCTTAATTGAAAAATCAATCGCAGGTTTTAAAGAGATTGAATATGAAGTGATGCGAGATAAAAATGATAATGCCATCGTTGTATGTAACATGGAAAATATAGACCCAGTCGGCATACATACTGGCGATTCAATTGTAGTAGCACCTAGTCAAACTTTATCAGATGTTGAATATCAAATGTTACGTGATGTGTCGTTAAAAGTTATTCGTGCTTTAGGCATTGAAGGTGGTTGTAATGTACAACTGGCATTAGACCCACACTCAATGAAATATTATATAATTGAAGTGAACCCACGTGTGTCACGTTCATCAGCTTTAGCTTCTAAGGTTACAGGCTATCCGATTGCAAAATTAGCTGCAAAAATAGCGATAGGTTTATCATTAGATGAAATGTTGAATCCAATCACTAAAACCTCTTATGCTGCATTTGAACCGACGTTGGACTATGTTATTTCAAAAATCCCACGTTTTCCTTTCGATAAATTTGAAAAGGGTGAACGTGTGCTCGGTACACAAATGAAAGCAACTGGTGAGGTAATGGCGATTGGCCGAACATATGAAGAGTCTTTATTAAAAGCAATTCGCTCACTCGAATATGGCGTGCATCATTTGGGATTACCAAATGGTGAAATATACGATTTAGATTATATAAAAGCGCGTATACAAGACCAAGATGATGAGCGCTTATTCTTTATAGGAGAAGCGATAAGAAGAGGTACATCTTTAGAAGAAATACACGAAATGACTAAGATTGATTACTTCTTCTTAAATAAATTCTTGCACATCATTGATATAGAACATGACTTAAAAGTACACAAAGGAGATATAGATTATTTAAAATTTGCTAAGAGTTATGGGTTTAGTGATCGCGTTATTGCACATCGTTTTGATATGTCAGAATCAGAAGTTTATAACTTAAGAAAACAACATAATATTTCACCAGTATATAAAATGGTAGATACATGCGCAGCAGAATTTGAATCAGCTACACCATATTACTATGGTACGTATGAACAAGAAAATGAATCCATTATCACTGAAAAAGAAAAAATATTAGTCTTGGGATCAGGGCCAATAAGAATCGGTCAAGGTGTCGAATTTGATTATGCAACTGTGCATGCTGTGTGGGCTATTCAACAAGCTGGTTATGAAGCTATTATCGTCAATAATAACCCTGAAACAGTATCTACAGACTTTTCAATTTCAGACAAATTATATTTTGAGCCATTAACAGAAGAAGATGTCATGAATATTATAAATATTGAACAGCCAAAAGGTGTAGTAGTACAGTTTGGTGGTCAAACTGCGATTAATTTAGCAGATAAAATTGAAAAGTATGGTGTGAAAATTTTAGGAACGTCACTCGAAGATTTGAATCGTGCGGAAGATCGTAAAGAATTTGAGGCACTGTTACATAAAATTGATGTGCCTCAACCTAAAGGTAAGACAGCAACGTCAACTGATGAAGCGCTCAATAATGCACGTGCAATCGGTTATCCTGTAGTAGTTAGACCTTCGTATGTATTAGGTGGACGTGCAATGGAAATCGTGTATAACGATGAAGAGTTAACCAATTATATGAATCAAGCAGTGAAAGCGAGTCCGGATCATCCTGTATTAGTTGATAGATATCTCACAGGTAAAGAAATTGAAGTCGATGCTATTTCTGATGGTGAAACGGTAATTATTCCAGGGATTATGGAACATATTGAACGCGCTGGTGTCCATTCAGGTGATTCGATTGCGGTATATCCTCCACAATCTTTGACACCAAATGAACTTAAAACATTAGAAGATTATACAATTCGCTTAGCGAAAGGGCTAAATATCATAGGTCTAATCAATATACAATTTGTCATTGCACATGATGGTGTTTATGTTTTAGAAGTGAATCCTCGTGCGAGTCGTACGGTTCCTTTCTTAAGTAAAATTACGCATATTCAAATGGCACAGTTGGCCATGCGCGCTATTGTAGGTGAGAAACTTAAGGATTTAGGTTATAACGAGGGCGTTCAACCATATAGTGAAGGTGTCTTTGTTAAAGCTCCGGTATTTAGCTTTAACAAATTGAAAAATGTAGATATTACCTTAGGACCTGAAATGAAATCAACTGGGGAAGTCATGGGGAAAGATTTAACCATGGAAAAAGCATTATATAAAGGTTTGACAGCAAGTGGTATGGAAGTAAAAGATTATGGTACGGTATTGATGACCGTAAGTGATAAAGACAAAGATGAAATTGTGAATATCGCGGCTCGCTTAAATGAAGTCGGCTATAAAATATTAGCTACGGAAGGTACTGCTAAAAAATTAGAAAGTAACCATATCACTGCAGAAACTGTAGGTAAAATTGGTGGAGAAAACGATTTATTATCACGTATACAAACGAATGATGTTCAAATTGTGATCAATACGATGACAAAAGGGAAAGAAGTTGAACGTGATGGTTTTCAAATTAGACGTGCCTCTGTTGAAAATGGCGTACCATGTCTAACTTCATTAGATACTGCAGAAGCATTAACATCCGTTATAGAAAGCATGACTTTCACGATGAAAAATATGTAAAATATAATTAAAAAACTGAAATAATTTTTATGCTTTAATGCAAAGAAATGCTATTGGCAATAGACGGCTAGGATAAAAATATTTTTATGAAATTTTTCTCTTAGTCGTCCTTGTCAGTATGAAAAAAATTCCAAAATATTATTGCTGTCATATGTCCATACACGCTTGGCAAATATAATAAAATAGCTATAGATGAGAGGCGATATATATGCAAAATAATCTACCTATCATTGCTTTAGATTTTGAATCAGCAGAAGCGGTTACACAATTTTTAAATCAATTTGATGAACCTTTATTTGTCAAAGTTGGAATGGAACTTTTTTATCAAACTGGGCCTTCATTAATCACTGATATTAAGAAACGTGGTCATAGCATATTTTTAGATTTAAAATTGCATGATATTCCTAACACTGTTGGTAAAGCAATGGAAGGCTTAAGCAAATTAGATGTCGATTTAGTAAATGTACACGCAGCTGGTGGTTCAGAAATGATGAAACGTGCTGTAGAAGGTATTAGAAAATATAACAGTAATATTAAAATTATTGCGGTTACACAATTAACGTCGACTACAGAAACAATGTTGCGTGATGAACAAAATATCCAAAGTACAATGGATGAAGCAGTGTTGAATTATGCTCGTCTAGCTCAATTATCAGGATTAGATGGCGTTGTATGTTCACCACTTGAAGCAAATTTAGTAAAACAGGAATTAGGTGAATCTTTCTTGAAAGTGACACCAGGCATCAGACCAGAAAACACTTCTTCAGATGATCAACAACGTATTACGACACCAGAAAAAGCAAGTGTTTTAGGCGCTACAAACATTGTTGTAGGACGACCGATTACACAAAGTGAAAATCCGGTAACGAGTTATCAAAAAATTAAAGAAAGTTGGTTGAAATCACATGACTAAATCAATTGCACAAGCATTGTTAGATATAAAAGCTGTATCATTATCTCCCAATGATCCGTTTACTTGGAGTTCAGGTATTAAATCGCCAATATACTGTGATAATCGCATCACACTAGGTTTTCCTGATGTACGTACTCATATTAGAGATGGCCTGCAAGCATTGATTGAAACACATTTTAAAGATATTGAAGTTATATCAGGAACTGCAACAGCCGGGATTCCACATGCAGCATATGTCTCAGAAGTGATGAACTTACCGATGAATTACGTTAGATCAAAAAGCAAAAGTCATGGTAAACAGAATCAAATTGAAGGCGCATCAAGTGAAGGTAAAAATGTAGTAGTTATAGAAGATTTAATATCTACAGGTGGCTCTTCAATAACTGCAGTAGATGCACTAAAAGCTGCAGGTGCAAATGTATTAGGTGTAGTAGCAATCTTTACTTATGGTTTGAAAAAAGCAGATGACCAATTTACACGAGCTGATATACCCTTCTATACATTAAGCAATTATAATGAACTAATTGAGGTTGCTAGAGAAAATGGAGAAATTTCTGAAAATGATATTACTACATTAGTTGATTGGAGAGATAACTTGTCATAAAATGTTAGATGGAGGGGATGTTATGACAAAAGACTCAAATGTAGCTTATAATCATTTTGCTCATTTAAATAAATTCCTCAAAAAATCAGAAGACTATAGAGCACAAACAACTTCAGAAGATGAAAATAAATGGTTGTTTAACGCTACAGAATCAAATATTTATAAAAAATCAAAATTAAATCTAAAGCAAAAAGGACATATTAAATAAACGATATATGTAAATATATTATGTGAATTTGAGACAACATTAAAAATTTATTTAATTAAATTGGTTAAAAAATGCTTAAAAGACTTTTATATATTGATAAAAGGTCTTTTAGGCATTTTTTAATATATAAATATATTTTGTTCATATTTAGTTCACAAAATAGGTTTTAAATAATGAGTATCATATGAAATTCCAAGATAGAAAGGAATGAATGAACTTGAATCAAAAAAAATTTGATATTGTTGCACTATTTTTACTCATTGGTGTGTTTATGGCAGCTTTAGACAACGGCATTATTAGTGCAGCGTTAACCACAATAAATCAATCTTTTGAAATTTCAGCACAAATGGGATCATGGGGCATAACGATTTACACATTAGGTATGGCTGTAACTACACCTATAGCGGGTAAACTTGCTGATATGTATGGTCGTAAAAAAATATTTGTTATTGAAGTCATTTTATTTGGTTTAGGATCATTGTTAGTTGCTTTAAGTCCAAATTATACAATATTTATTATTGCACGATTAATTCAATCATTTGGTGGAGGCGGTTTATTTGTAATCGCTAGTTCACATATTATAGCTACTTACACCAAGGAAAAACAAGGTAGCATGCTTGGTGGGTTAGGTGCAATGAATGGTATTGCTTCGGTATTAGGTCCAAATATAGGAAGTTTATTAATTAACTTAAGTGGAACATGGCATTGGCTATTCCTAATCAATGTGCCAGTGGCAGTAATGATTGTTATTTTTATGATTCTTAAAATGCCAGAAACACAAGAAAAAGTTAAAACTAAAATTGATAAGTACGCCATCATTATATTTTCATTTTCAACGTTGCTGATGATGTTTGCGATTAATAATATACAAACGAATAACATTGCTAATAGTATACTTAGCTTTTCAGTGATTGGTTTATTTATATTGGCAATCATTGGTTATGGTATTTTGATTTTAGTAGAATATAAAAACGAAGCAACTGATATAGATGCATTCTTACCTTTCTATTTATTAAAAAAACCAGCTTTTTCAGTAGTATTGATTATGGGCGTTTTATCAGGGATGTTAATTGGTTCCATTATTTTCATTCCTTCCTTTGTTGAAAATGTATTGCATGTTAAAGCTGAGAACAGTGGCTATTGGATGACACCTTTAGCGTTAGCTTCAGGTATTGGCGCGTCAATGGGCGGGAAGATTGTTGATAAAAAAGGCCCGATATTTGCATTAGTGATTGCGAGTATCATTAGCATGATTGGGTATGGAGGCTTAGCCTTTTTAACTTATTCAAGTACGCCATTTTTAATATTTTCAATTATCGCAGGTTTAGGTTTTGGTTTTACTATTGGTGCACCAATGACTGTATTAGCAACTAGATCAGCACATTCAGATAAAAATAATAGTACTGTAATTGGAACATTATCCGTTTCTAGACAAGTCGGCATAACAATTGCACCGACTATGTTTACGACATTCATTCAATTCGGATATAGCCAAATGGGTAGTAAAATTAAAGAAAGTATAAATTCAGCCCATTTTGGTTTCAAAGATATACCCGTTTCGTTAATGAAAACGATGGAACATAATTCAGGCAATCTTACTAAAATATTAGAACAAGTGAATCAAATTTCTAATGATACATTAAGACATGCAATTACAAATGGCATTGAGGATGCTACACACCTTGCGTATATGCCTATATTTTTAACTGCAGTTATTGCAGCTTTTATTATTTTGCTACTTGTAACGCTCTTTAGTAAAGAATTTAAATAAAAATTTGATAAACTGGTGAAATCGTAAAGAAAGATTAAAAAAAGATTAATTGTAGAAAGTAACGTAAAAAACAGCAACGCAGTATGGTAGACAAGGTTTTAATGTCTACTTTACTGCGTGTTTTGTTTAATATAATACAAAAATGATTGAAATGATTAATGTTATTAAAATGATTAAAAAGTATCGTTATAAAGTTATGATATAAAATGGATTAACGAATCATAATTTTAATGATGATAAAGCCAATGAGTATCACTAAAGCGGCAATCAGTAATGGAATAATGTAATAAAACATGAAATACCTCCAATTATATTTGTATTTATTTTAACTATAAATATTTAAAAGTAAAGTGATTTTATGGTTTTAAGCCGTCAAAGCTTTCAATATTACACACTTTACAAATTAATGTTGCAAACTACATGAAGTGGTATATTGAAATGGGTTGTGTTACATTTGCAATTATACTATGTAACTGTAACAAATGTTATATTTTCATTTATTTTGGTTTTAAATAGATTTGTGAGTATAAAAAACAAATTTGTAAAATTAAAATGAGGCATGATTTGAATACACTTTTTTAGCTTACCTTATTTAATTTTATATTATCAAATGTAAGGGGATATGATATGAAACGTATGAAGCAACTTTTAAAAAACCATACTAAAAATATTATTGTATGCTTAATTGGCGCATTTGTAAGTGCGATTGCAGTAAATTCATTTATATTAGAGTCTAATTTAGGTGATGGGGGTACTGTGGGTATGTCATTAGCATTAAAATATGCCTTTGGTTTTTCACCAGCGATATCCTCGTTAATTATTAACACATTGGTCATTATTGTAGGCTGGCGTTTTTTAAGTACCAGAACAGCAGTATATACGTTTATTGCTAATACAGCGATTTCAATCTTTTTAGATTTAACTGAAAATTTTAAGACAGGTATTGATAATTTTGTAATAAATGCTTCGTTTGGTGGCGTTTTAGTAGGTGTAGGTATTGGATTAGTAATTGCTTCTGGTGGTGTGATAGGTGGGACATCAGTCATTGCTAAGATGCTAAATAAATACTTTGACATCAAAACATCGCAAGGCATTTTTGTTTTAGATGGATTAGTTGTCTTGTCTTTTTTATTTGTCTTACCTTTAGAAAACGTCTTATTTACTGTAATTATGATATTTATAACTGAACGTGCTACTGCATTCATTATAGAAGGGTTCCATCCTAAAAAAGCGGTGACTGTGATATCAAGTAGAAATGAGATTATAAGTGATGAAATCAATAGCTTTACAGGTAGAGGTTCAACACTTTTAAAGGGTAAAGGTGGTTATGGTAAACATGAAACAAGCATGTTGTATGTTGTAGTTCCACAATCACAAGTAACTAGAGTTAAAAAGCTTGTAAATGAGGTAGATGAAAATGCCTTTTTAGTCATTCATGATGTGAGAGATGTATTAGGTAATGGATTTATAAATTTATCTTAATGATAGATTGGCAAAGGAGCACTTCATGTGACGTGTTGTTAATTGCAAATTTTATTCGTTCGATTTTTTTAAGCATTTGTTTTATTCTAGAATTAAGATGTTTTAAGGAGGCAGTTAAATGGCAATTCCCAAAATAACGACATTTCTAATGTTCAATGGACAAGCAGAAGAAGCAATCAATTTATATGTAGATGCATTTGAAGATGCAGAAATATTAGCGATGGTCAAATATGAAGAAGATGATAAAGAACCCACTGGTGCCGTACAACATGCTATCTTTCGCTTAAAAGATCAAGTTTTTATGGCGATTGATAATATGAATGGTGTCGATGTAGACATGAATCCAGCAATGTCTTTATATGTCACTGTAGATAGTCCGTTAGAAATGGAAAGATTATTCAGTAAATTGAAAAGTGGTGGAGCAATTTTAATGCCTAAAACGGAAATGCCACCATTCAGAGAATTTACATGGATTGTAGATAGATTTGGCGTTAATTTTCAGCTTGCATTACCAGATAAAAAATAAATATTAAAAAGGCTAAGATAAAGTATCATGCACGTGTTACATGTGCTGCTTACTCATAATCTTAGCCTTTTTTAGATTGAAATATGTTACTAATGCTTTAAAGTATTTGGTGTTATCATGTCACCTTCATTTTTTGAATGTGATCGTAATCAGGTGTAGCATAGAGTGTTTTTTGGTGATCATATGTTACAAATCCTGGTTTTGCGCCAGAAGGTTTGTGAACGTGTCTAATTTCAGTGTAATCAACTGGTATTTGACCAGAATTACCAGCTTTTGAAAAATAACCGGCTAGCATAGCCGCTTCTTTAATAGTATTTTCACTTGGCGCATCATTTAAGATAACCACATGAGACCCTGGGATCTCTTTCGTATGAAACCAAAGATGCTGTTTGCTTGCTTTTTTATTCGTTAAATAATCATTTTGCTTATTATTTTTTCCTACAAGTATGGTATCTCCATCAGTTGAAACATACGATTGCAATTGAATGGTCGGTTTCTTTTTCTTATTTTTTTGCTTCCGCTGTTTCATATAACCTTGTTCAGCAAGCTCTTCTCTAATATCATCAATGTCATCCACAGATATGTGTGCGAGTTGTTGTTCTATATTTTCAAAATATGTGATGTTTTCTTTTGTTAAATCGATTTGTCGCGTTAATTCATGTGCACGTGTTTTCAATTTATTATATTTTTTATAATACATTTGAGCGTTTGTAGCTGGTGACTTTGTTGTATCTAAGGGAATGGTTACTTCCTGACCATCATAATAATTGGTAGTCGTCAGATACTTATCACCTTGTTTAATTCTATAAATATTTGCAGTGATTAATTCACCGTATAATTGTTGTATTTCTTTATCCTTAGTACCTTCTTGTTCGTCGATTAATTTACTGAGTTTATTTTGATATTTATGCAGTTGTTGCTGTACAAATTTGACTAAATCATTTGCACGTTGTTTAACGCGTTCTCTTTCTCCTCTAGCATCGTAATATCTATCTAATAAATCATGTAGAGAATCATATTCAACCATATCATCGTAAAATTGATTTAAGTGCATAAAATAGAAATCTTCTTTTCCTGTTTCATGATTCTTATGAAATACAGGAGTAGGTAATTCCATTGTCTCATTCATAACTGAATTAAATGCCTCTGGTAACGTGTCGGTCGTCATAAATTGTTTACGATTGACAATTTCATTCGTAATTAAAGGACTAAAGCCTTCAAATTGATTTAGCAGTTGCCTAGCGATTTTTCCACTATTGAAATCGATGAATTTTAAAACTTCTGTACCCGTAATACTATATGGATTAGTTTTATTTTGGGTAGGGGGCGCTTCATATTGAAACCCAGGCATAACTGTACGATATTGATTTGTATTTGGAGTTAAATGTTTAAAACCTTCAATAATCTTGCGTTGATCATCTACTAACATTAAATTACTGTGTTTACCCATTATTTCTAAAATAACTGTGCGGTATGTGGTATCACCGATTTCATCTTTACTGTGAATATCTATTTCTACACGTCTATCGTTTCCGATTTGTCTTATAGCTTTAATGAAACCACCCTCTAAATGTTTACGGAATACTCTTGCAAACATTGGTGGTTCAAATGGATTATCATATTTTTTATTCGTTAAATGCATTCTAGCAAAACTAGGATGGATCGAGAGTAGAAGTTGATGGTTTTTACGATTTTGACGTATTACCATGATGATTGTATCGTTTTCAGGTTGATTGATTTTATGAATCCTACCATCAACGAGAAATTGTAAAGATTCTACCATTTTTCGTGTAAATAAACCATCGTATGCCATTACTATCAGCCACCTTATTTTTAGTCATTCATCACATTGTAACATGGTGAAAAGATTTGGTCATGAGCAAAGTTTGTTTGAACGTATGCTATACAACCAAACGCTCATTATGGTATCATAGTTTAATAATAGAAGAATAGCTTAGAGAGGTAGTAAGGCATGGATAATGAGAAAGGTTTGTTGATTGTACTTTCTGGACCATCTGGTGTAGGAAAAGGTACAGTTAGAAAAAAAATATTTGATGACCCAACCACATCTTATAAATATTCTATCTCGATGACGACACGTAATATGCGTGAAGGTGAAGTCGATGGTGTAGATTATTTCTTCAAAACAAAGGCAGAGTTTGAAGCGCTAATTAAACAAGATCAATTTATAGAATATGCAGAATATGTGGGAAATTATTACGGTACACCAGTGCAATACGTAAAAGATACTATGGACCAAGGACATGATGTATTTTTAGAAATTGAAGTTGAAGGTGCCAAACAGGTTCGAAAGAAATTCCCTGATGCATTATTTATTTTTCTAGCTCCACCAAGTTTAGATCATTTACGTGAGCGCTTAGTAGGGCGTGGTACTGAGTCAGACGAAAAAATTCAAAGCAGAGTACTTGAAGCTCGTAAAGAAGTTGAAATGATGAATTTATACGATTATGTTGTCGTTAACGATGAAGTAGAATTAGCTAAGCAACGTATTCAATCCATTGTTGAAGCTGAGCATTTGAAAAGGGAAAGAATTGAAGCAAAATATAGAAAAATGATATTGGAGGCAAAAAAATAATGTTATATCCACCATTAAATGATTTAACATCTAAAATCACATCAAAATATTTAATCGCTACAACTGCAGCTAAACGTGCACGTGAGTTGGACGAGCATCCAAATAGTACACTATTAAACAAATATAATTCAGAAAAAGCAGTGGGAAAAGCTTTGGAAGAAATAGCTGGCGGCGAAGTTTATCCTGAAACTACAAAATAACACTTTCTAAGCGAATATTAAATCATATAATTTTATATTTTTGAAAAGTACACCAGGTTAATGATGTGCACTTCAAAAGTCAGACGCATGTGATGACTTTGAGGTTTCATCGCCAAGGTGTGCTTTTTTAATTTGGGCAATAATTTGTGTATAATAAGCAGTAATCATATTTATATTTAAAGTAATGAAGCTAAAATAAGATATTGCATAAAATAATTCATTGGCTGAGTAACATAAAATACATTGTGTAGTTATTTGTACGACCTTGATACAGAATTAAAACATTTGTTTATATTTAAAATTTCAAAATATAAACTACAAAGTTAAACAATTAATAGAAAGATATTAACGATTTGGAGGAAAACTACGATGAAAAATATTTTACTTGCTGTCACTGGTGGTATCGCTGCGTATAAAGCAATAGATTTAACGAGTAAACTCACACAGGCTGATTATAACGTGAGAGTGATGTTAACAGATCATGCACAAGAGTTTGTAACTCCTTTAGCTTTTCAGGCCATTGGTAGAAATCCCGTTTATACGAGTACTTTTAAAGAACACAATCCAGAAGAAATTCAACATGTTGCTTTAGGAGATTGGGCAGATGCGATTGTTGTAGCACCGGCAACTGCAAATACCATCGCTAAACTAGCAAATGGTATTGCTGATGACATGGTTACATCAACATTATTAGCTACAGAAACACCCAAATTTATCGCTCCTGCAATGAATGTACATATGTATGAGAACAAAAGAACGCAACATAACTTAGCAACATTAAGTTCGGACGGTTATTATTTCTTAGAACCTGGTGAAGGATTCCTAGCTTGTGGTTATGTAGCAAAAGGAAGAATGGAAGAGCCTTTACAAATTGTAGAAAGATTAAATCAGTATTTTAAAAACAACACGTCAACGACAAAAAATAGTAGATTTAACGGTATACAAGCATTGGTGACAGCGGGGCCAACCATAGAAGAGCTAGACCCTGTTCGTTATTTATCCAACCGCTCATCAGGTAAAATGGGATATGCACTCGCAGAATCTTTAGCTCAAAGAGGGGCGACCGTGACACTTATATCTGGTCCAACTCATCTAACACCACCTAAGAATGTAGAAGTCATTCAAGTAGAAAGTGCACAACAGATGTTTGAAGCGGTTAAAACGCGATTCGATAAGATGGATATTGTCTTTAAATCTGCAGCGGTATCAGATTATGCTCCAACTGAATTATTAGAACATAAACTTAAAAAACGACAAGGTGATTTGACTGTTACTTTTAAACGCACACCCGATATTTTAAAATACTTGGGTGAGCATAAAGATAAACAATTTTTAGTTGGTTTTGCAGCAGAAACACAAAATATTGAATCATATGCTCAAAAAAAACTAAAAAGTAAAAACGCAGATGTCATCATAGCGAATAATGTTGGCGATCGTACCATTGGGTTTAGCTCTGATGATAATGCATATACTATGTACTATAAAAACGGTGAAACAATATCATTAGGGAAACATAAAAAAGTCATATTAGCGGAGCATATATTAGACAGTTTAGAAACAAGGTGGAAATAAAATGATAGCAAAAGTAATCGTAGATATACCATCTAAAAGTGTTGACTTTACGTTTGATTATTTAATTCCACAAAAATTTCAAGCGATGGTTGAAGTTGGTATGCGCGTGATTGTACCTTTTGGACCGAGAACGATTCAAGGTTATGTTATGGACATCACTCAGCAAACCGACACTAGTATGGACATATCAAAATTAAAAGCAATAAAAGAAATACAAGATATTAAACCTGAATTAACGAAAGAATTAATACAACTTGCAGATTGGTATCATACGTATTTTGTTACAAAACGAATTTCTATGTTAGAGGTTATGCTTCCAAGCGCAATCAAAGCCAAATATACTAAAGTATTTGCAGTTAAAGATACTGAAGCCATACCAGAAAAATTGTTGAAACGATTTGATTCGGAAGGACATTATGCATACAAAGTAGCACAAAAAAATGAAGACTTAACGCTCATTGCACCATTTTTAAAGCAAGGTGCAATTCTTGAAGATACGATTTTGTCTCAAAGTTTAAAGAAAAAGAAACAACGCGCAGTGCGCATTGTCGAAGGCTTTAATGATGATACAGTATTAGAATCTTTGGAAAAATCAAAAAAGCAATATGAATTATATGCTTATTTAATTGATGAAAATCATCACGTAGTTTTTTTAAAACAGTTGGAAGAAATGGGTTTTTCAAAATCTAGCATTGAGACGTTAGTCCGTAAAGGCTTTATTGAGAAATATGATACAACTGTAGAGCGAGATCCTTTTGCAACACGGGTATTTGAACAAGATCAAAAGCAACAACTTACGCAAGAACAACAAGATGCATATGATGCGATACTCGAGACGATTAATAAAGGTGAACAACGTACATTTTTATTACATGGCGTAACGGGTTCTGGTAAGACGGAAGTTTACTTGCAAACTATAGAAAATGTACTCAATCAAGGTAAACAAGCGATGATGTTAGTGCCAGAAATTGCACTCACTCCTCAAATGGTATTAAGATTTAAACGAAGATTTGGAGACGAAGTAGCAGTTTTACACTCAGGATTATCTAAAGGGGAACGTTATGATGAATGGCAAAAAATTAGAGATGGAAAAGCGAGTGTGAGTGTAGGAGCTCGCTCAAGTGTATTTGCACCTTTCAAAGATTTAGGTATGATCATTATTGATGAAGAACATGAGTCTTCCTATAAACAAGAGGATTATCCTAGATACCATGCTAGAGATATTGCACAATGGCGCAGTCAATATCATCATTGCCCTTTAGTATTAGGCAGTGCTACACCAAGTTTAGAGACATATGCACGTGCAACTAAAGGTGTTTATGAACTATTATCATTACCTCATAGAGTGAATCAGCAAGCTTTGCCAGACGTGAATATCGTAGATATGCGTGCTGAACTTGCTTCTGGCAATCGTTCTATGTTTTCAGAAGATTTGCGTAGTGCGATTCAAGAGCGTTTAGATAAAAAAGAACAAGTTGTTTTATTTTTAAATAGACGTGGATATGCGTCATTTATGTTGTGTCGAGATTGTGGCCATGTCCCTCAATGTCCTAACTGTGATATTTCTCTCACATATCATAAGTCTACGGATCAATTGAAATGCCATTATTGTGGTCATCAAGAAGTACCACCTAATAAGTGTCCCAACTGTGAAAGTGAACATATCAGACAGGTAGGCACAGGTACACAAAGAGTTGAAGAACTATTACAAGAAAATTTTCAGGAAGCAAAAATTATTCGTATGGATGTTGATACCACTTCTCGAAAAGGTGCACACGAACAATTATTAGATGACTTTGGTTCAGGTAAAGGGGATATTTTACTGGGGACACAGATGATAGCGAAAGGTTTGGACTTTCCAAATATTACTTTGGTTGGGGTATTAAATGCTGATACGATGTTAAACTTGCCTGACTTTAGAGCTAGTGAGCGTACATATCAATTGTTGACGCAAGTTTCAGGACGTGCAGGCCGTCATGAAAAAGAGGGACAGGTGATTATACAAACTTATAATCCTGATCATTATGCTATTAAAGATGTTCAAGATAATGACTATCATTCCTTTTTCGAAAAAGAAATGAATTATAGAAAGTTAGGTAAATATCCACCATATTTCTTTTTAATTAATTTTACGATTGCGCATAATAATATGAAAAAAGTAATGGAAGCTTCTAAACATATACACAAAATATTGTTACAGCATTTATCAGATAAGGCATTAGTTCTAGGCCCTTCTCCAGCAGCTTTATCACGAATTAATAATGAATATCGCTTCCAAATATTAATAAAATATAAAAGCGAACCTTCATTGCACGAAGCATTAAAGTATTTAGATGATTTTTATCATGATCAGTATTTAAAAGACAAATTATCACTGAAGATAGACATTAATCCACAAATGATGATGTAGGTTGTTGTTGTAAATGGATTAATTGCAGTGTATAAAAGGGGAGTCTTAAAATCAGTATTTTATTGGTTTTAAGGCTCTCTTTTTATTGAATATTAAATATTAATGGTTGAATATGATTGATAGATATAGTAAATTTATTTGCTCATATTTTTTTAAAGGAGTACTAGATATGGAGATGAGAATTGCAAATAAAAATGATATTGAAACAATTATAAAATTAAGAAAAGAACAATTACTTGATCAAGGCATGCATGGTACTGAAGATATTGATGATAATATGAGAGCATATTTTAAAGATGTTTTCGATAAAGGAAACATCTACCAAGTATTTATGATAGATAATCATCAAGTTGTAGCAACAGGAGCTGTTGTCTTCCAACAGATACCACCTGCATATGATAATCATTATGGTGTAGAAGGTTATATTACTAATGTTTATACAACTAAATTATATAGAGGATTAGGTTTGAGTAAACAAATTCTAGAAGAGCTTTTATTAAAGTGTAAAACAGAACAGGTGAATATCGTTAATTTAAAAGCTTCTACTCAAGCAGAGCCATTATATTCTAAAATTGGTTTTATAAAAAATGTATCATCCATGACCATTGAGTTAGCAAATAGTGAAGCGAAACAGTAATAGATATAAAGCTAATTATTATTATATCGTTTATTTAGTTTAACGTTTTGTATGTTTCTAAATAAACTAAATTTTAATATAAGGTATAAATTTAAGGTTTATTTTATTGAAGAAATAATAAAGTAATGTCTTGCTATAGTTAAAATAAATATAAATATAAAATGAAAAAGTAGAAGTAAGAAGAATATCATTCAGCTAGTATTTATTTCTTTTTACTTCTACTTTTTAATTAATTCATATTATAAAATATTAAAAAGAATATAAACTGATTAATAAAAATGCTTTCGCATTATAAGTTACAATGATAACATAATATTAATTTATAAAAATTGGTATAGATGTATTATACGCAATTGCTAAACATTTTAATGATTAATATTTAGCGTGATAAATTATGCGATAAAGTTCTCTAGTCATTGATTAAAAGGGGGGATATAAATGGAATATAATCAGTTTGAACAACCTATCGGTAAGTCATTAATCGATTTCTCTCAACCCAAAACACCAACGGCTGATGTGTTAGAAGGGAAGTATTGTAGATTAGAAAAATTAGCTTCAAAACATATTAACCCTTTATTCACTCATTTTAAGGAGCAAGAAGATGCACCTAATTGGACGTATTTACCAGACGCGCAGCCTAAAAGTTATGATGATTTTGCAACCTATATAAAAAATAAAGTACAAACAAAGGATCCATATTTTTTTGCTATAATAGATCAATTTGATAATGATGTAGTAGGTATTTTATCATTACTTAGAATAAATGAACCAAATGCAACAATTGAAGTTGGTCATATTCATTATGCTAATAAAATGAAACGAACACGTATTGCTACAGAAACACACTACTTATTAGCAAAATATATCTTTGACACTTTGGGATATAGAAGGTATGAATGGAAATGTGATGCATTCAATGAGCCTTCTATAAAAGCAGCCAAACGACTTGGCTTTAAATATGAAGGTTTGTTTAAAAATCATACTATTTATAAACAAAGAAGTAGAGATACATACTGGCTCGCTATGTTAGATGATGAGTGGTCAGTATATAAAACTAAGTTTGAGAATTGGTTGAACGAATATAATTTTGATGAATCTGGCAATCAAATAAATAAGTTATCACTATGATATTACAACATTAACTGGATAATAAATATTTTGTAAACCGTAAGCTTGTATAGGGGGCTTACGGTTATATTTGTGATGACGGAATAAAATTAAAGTGAAAATATATGTGATTTCAGTTCGTGTATTTCATCAAAGCTTGGTGCAAATTTAACTAAAATAAGTTATAATGATGTGATGAATTTTTATGAGGAGTAATTTGTATGACAATAAAGCAACTTGTTACAGCAGAAAATCCAATTTTGCAAAAGCACGTGCCGGATGTATCACGATTTGACGAAAACTTAGCTCAATTATTGCTCGATTTAGAAGACACAATGTATGAAGTTGAGGCTTCTGCCATATGTGCCCCGCAAATTGGCATTTTACAAAAGGTAGCTATTATAGATATGGAAATAGATGGATTGTTACAACTTATTAATCCAAAAATCATTCGAGAATCTGACCAAAAAGTAACTGAGTTAGAGGGCTCTATTTCATTACCTGACATTTATGGTGAAGTTGAAAGAAGTAAAATGATTGTTGTTAAAAGTAACGATAAAAATGGAAACGAAGTAGAAATGACTGCATATGATGATATTGCACGCATGATATTGCATATGATTGATCATTTTGAAGGTAAAATTTTTACAGAACGTGCAGATAAAATTTTGACTGAAGCAGAAGTGGAGGCGTATTTTGAAAATGAGTAAAATTATTTTTATGGGGACACCAGATTTTTCAACAAAAGTGTTAGAAATGTTAATTGCAGAACATAACGTGATCGCAGTCGTTACTCAACCTGATCGACCAGTTGGCAGAAAACGAAAATTAACACCACCACCAGTGAAACAAGTTGCAATAGAACATGCGATTCCTGTATATCAGCCTGAAAAACTGTCAAAATCTGAAGAATTAGAGATGTTGATTGATTTAAACGCGGATTTAATTGTTACTGCGGCATTTGGCCAATTATTACCACAACGTTTATTGGATTCACCAAAGTTAGGTGCTATCAATGTACATGCATCATTATTACCTAAATATAGAGGTGGAGCCCCGATACATCAAGCGATTATAGATGGAGAAACACAAACTGGTATTTCTATCATGTATATGGCTAAGAAATTGGATGCTGGAAATATTATAGCTCAAAAAGCAATCGATATTGAACCACAAGATGACGTTGGTGTAATGCATGATAAATTAAGCTTTTTAGGTGCTGAATTATTAAAAGAAACGCTTCCTTCTATCATTAATGGTACGAATGAAAGCATTGTTCAAAATGAAGACGAAGCAACATTTGCATCTAACATTCGTCGAGAAGATGAAAAAATTGATTGGTCAGAACCTGCTGAAGTAGTTTATAACCATGTTAGAGGTCTATCTCCATGGCCGGTTGCCTACACAATTATGGATGGAGAAAACTTAAAAGTCTATGCTTCACGCATTGAAAAAGATAAAGACGGTGAGCCAGGTACAATAATAGAGACAACTAAGAAAACAATTATTGTGGCTACAGGTTCTAGTGATGCGATTGCATTAACAGAAATTCAAGTTGCTGGTAAAAAGAGAATGCCTACAGCTAATTACTTAAGTGGTGTACAATCAACACTCGTTGGGAAGGTATTAAAATGACAATTGAAACTAATGTAAGGTTATTAGCTTTTGAAACACTACAAGATATTATTAATGATAAAGCTTATAGTAATATTATTATTAATGAGGTATTAACAAATAATGAGTTAAATCGAGCTGATAAGAATTTATTAACCGAATTAGTATATGGTACGTTAAAAAGAAAATATACACTAGATTATTATTTGAAACCATTTGTACAAACTAAACTTAAAGGTTGGGTCAGACAGTTACTATGGATGAGTATCTATCAGTATATGTATTTGGATAAAGTTCCTGAACATGCGATTATTAATGAAGCTGTTAATATAGCAAAATATAAAGGCGGCCCATATAACGGTAATGTGGTTAATGGAATCTTGAGAACCCTTATGCGCAGTGAGTTACCAAATTTCAATGAAATTTCGGACGATAAGAAGCGAATTGCTATTCAGTATAGTTTGCCTAAATGGCTTGTTGATCACTGGGTGACACACTTTGGAATAGAAGAAACTGAAGCAATTGCACAATCATTTTTAACAAAAGTGACAACAACTGTAAGGGTTAATTTGACAAGAATTTCAGTTGAACATGTGATGCAACGTTTAGAAGAAGAAGGTTACACTGTAACGCAAGATAATGACATTACAATTTGTTTACATATTAGTGGTAAACCGATTATAGAGTCACGCGTATTTAAAGATGGTTTAGTATCTATCCAAGATAAAAGTTCTATGTTTGTAGCTGACGTGATGAATCTTCAAGATGGCGACCTTGTATTAGATGCTTGTAGTGCACCTGGCGGAAAAGCATGTCATATAGCAGAAAGGCTACATGGTACTGGACATGTAGATGCGACAGACATCCATGAACATAAAATTGATTTGATTGATTTTAACATTCGAAAATTACGATTATCTAACATTTCCGCTTTTAGTCACGATGCGACGGAAAATTATGATAAAGTGTATGATAAGATTTTAGTAGATGCACCTTGTAGTGGCTTAGGTGTACTTAGACATAAGCCAGAAATCAAATACGAACAAAGTCAGCAAAGTATTCAATCTTTAGTGAATATTCAACTAGAAATTTTAAATAATGTGAAACATCATTTACGTCCAGGAGGCACTTTAGTTTATTCAACTTGTACAATAGAACAGTTAGAAAATGAAAATGTAATATATACATTTTTAAAAGAAAATAAAGATTTTGAATTTGATTTATTTGAACATCCAATCAGTGGAGAAAAGGTAAAAACTTTACAAGTGTTACCTCAGCATTTTAATTCTGATGGCTTTTTCATTACTAGGATAAAAAGAAAGGACCAATAAATAATGATAACTGCAGAAAAGAAGAAAAAGAATAAATTTCTTCCCAATTTTGAAAAGCAATCTATATACTCTTTAAGATATGATGAAATGGAAAATTGGTTAAAGGATAATGGGCAACAAAAATTCAGAGCGAAACAAATCTTTGAATGGTTATATGAAAAACGAGTAGACAGCATTGATGAAATGACAAATTTGTCTAAAGAGTTAAGAGCACTATTGAAAGATCATTTTGCAATGACAGTGATGACGACAGTAGTTAAACAAGAAAGCAAAGATGGTACAATCAAATTCTTATTTGAATTACAAGATGGGTACACAATCGAAACAGTATTAATGAGACATGAATATGGTAATTCCGTATGTGTTACTACTCAAGTTGGTTGCCGTATAGGTTGTACATTCTGTGCATCTACACTAGGTGGCTTAAAGCGTAATTTAGAAGCGGGAGAAATTGTATCTCAAGTGCTTACTGTCCAAAAAGCATTAGATGAAACCGAAGAACGTGTATCTCAAATCGTCATCATGGGTATTGGTGAGCCATTTGAAAACTATGATGAAATGATGGACTTTTTGAAGATTGTTAATCATGACAATGGTTTAAATATAGGTGCGCGTCATATTACTGTTTCTACTTCTGGTATTATACCTAGAATTTATGATTTTGCTGACGAAGATATTCAAATCAATTTTGCAGTAAGCTTACATGGGGCTAATGACGAAATTCGTTCTCGATTAATGCCTATTAACCGAGCGTATAATGTTGAAAAATTAATGGAAGCCATTAAATATTATCAAGAAACAACAAATAGACGTGTTACATTTGAATATGGTCTATTTGGAGGCGTCAACGACCAAGTTGAGCATGCGAGAGAGTTAGCACATTTAATTCAAAAATTAAACTGTCATGTAAATTTAATACCTGTGAACCATGTACCAGAAAGAAATTACGTCAAGACGCCTAAAGAAGATATCTTTAAATTTGAAAAAGAATTAAAGAGACTAGGTATTAATGCAACTATAAGAAGAGAACAAGGTGCTGATATAGATGCAGCATGTGGGCAATTAAGAGCTAAGGAACGAAAAGTAGAAACGAGGTAATAGTATGCTAAAAGCACAATTTTTTACTGACACAGGTCAATATCGTGATAAGAACGAAGATGCAGGTGGTGTGTTCTATAATAAAACAGAACAACAATTACTTGTACTCTGTGATGGTATGGGTGGACATTTAGCAGGAGAAGTAGCAAGTCAATTTGTAACAGATGAATTGCAACGTCGTTTTGAAGAAGAAAATTTAATTGAACCTAACCAAGCCGAGGATTGGCTGAGAACTACACTAAAAGCGATTAATCGTGAATTATATCAACTCTCTGTTGATAATACAGACTATTATGGCATGGGAACAACTTGTGTTTGTGCGTTAGTATTTGATGATTATGTAGTGGTCGCAAATATTGGTGATTCAAGAGGATATTTGGTTAATAGTAGAGAGATTGAACAAATTACAAACGATCATTCTTTCGTTAATCATTTAGTGATGATTGGTCAAATTAGTGCTGAAGAAGCATTCAATCATCCGCAAAAAAATATTATTACAAAAGTTATGGGTACGGATAAGGTAGTAACACCAGATATTTTTGTAAAAAGAACTAATTTTTATGATTTTCTATTACTTAACTCGGATGGATTAACAGATTTTGCGAGAAATCATATGATTCAAGAAGAATTAATGCAAGAAAATGATTTAGAAACACACGGCCGGAATCTTATTGAATTAGCAATATCTCAAGAAACGAATGATAATGTGAGTATTGTTTTAGCAGAAATTGAAGGAGATAAGGTATGATTGGAAAATTAATAAGCGAACGTTATAAAGTGATAAAAAAGCTTGGCGGCGGTGGCATGAGCACGGTATATTTGGCTGATGACACAATTTTAAATCGCAATGTAGCAATTAAAGCTATTAGGATACCTTCTGGTGAAAAAGAAGAAACAATTAAGCGTTTTGAACGTGAAGTCCACAATTTAACACAACTTTCACATAAAAATATCGTTAATGTTTTTGATGTCACTGAAAATGATGAAAATTTCTTTTTAGTGATGGAGTACATAGAAGGTCCCACTTTATCAGAATATATTCAACAACATCGACCTCTAGACATCAAAACCGTAATCAAATTTACTGAACAAATTATTGAAGGAATAAAGCATGCACATGATACAAAGATTGTTCATCGTGATGTAAAACCTCAAAATATTTTGGTGAATCGTGATCAAACACTAAAAATATTAGATTTTGGTATTGCAAAAGCATTAAGCGAAACGACGATGACCCAAACAAATCATGTTTTAGGGACGGTTCAATACCTTTCTCCTGAACAAGCGCGCGGTGATGTAACAGATAACGGCACTGATATATATTCTATTGGTGTTGTACTGTATGAAATGTTAGTAGGACAACCTCCTTTTTCCGGTGAAACAGCAGTAAGCATCGCTATAAAACATATCCAAGATCCGATGCCTAATGTTTCTAACAAACGTTCTGAAGTACCACAATCATTGAGCAACGTCGTGCTTAAAGCGACTGAAAAAGATAAGAAAGATCGCTATCAATCGGTTCAGGAAATGCAAGATGACTTGTCTACTGTGCTGACAAAAGAACGTGAAAATGAATCACCATATCATTCTGTTGACGCTGACACTAAAACAGTGCCTATTGATAAAGCAGAGATTGCTAATCAGACTCGTGATGAAGATAAAGCAAAAAGCATGAATCAAACCATGCAAATTCCAATTGTTAATCAACAATATTTTCAATCAAATGAGGAACAATTATATACAATGCCTCCGAAAAAAAGATCGAAAAAGAAAAAGTTTTTCTATGGTTTAATCATTGTATTACTGTTGTTTGGATTATTTGGTTTTATGGCCATGGGAATGTTTGGTAATAAATATTTGGAAACACCTAATTTAATAGGTAAGACTGAAAAAGAAGCTGAAGGTATTTTAAAGGATAACAAACTAGAATTAGGCAAAACTACAAGAGCTTATAGTGATAAATATCCTGAGAATAAAATTATTAAAACATCACCTGGTAAAGGTGAACGTTTAGAACAACAAAGTAAAGTAGACATTGTATTATCAAAAGGACCTAAAACTGCAGAAATGCCAAATTTATATGGATTACCAAAAGCAGAAGCATTAAATAAATTAAAAAAATTAGGAATTGATGATGCAAAAGTAGATCAATCTTATACGAAACAAAATGTAGCTAAAGGCTTAATTGAAGCACAAAGTATATCGCCAGGTGATAGAGTGAAAATAAATGATAGTGACATTAAATTAACTGAATCATTAGGTGTTAAACAAGTTTATGTGGATGATTATGAGAAAAAATCATTCAAGACAGCTAAATCTGAACTAGAATCTAAAGGATTTAAAGTAGTTACTGTAGAAAAACGCTCTGATAAAACAGTTAAAAAGGGCAATGTCATTAGTCAATCACCTAAAGACGAAGAAGTAGATGAAGGTTCTACCGTAGAATTCGTAGTATCTACAGGTAAACCGAAAGCATCAGAGAAAAAAGAAGATAAAGATTCTGAGGAGCAAGAAGATAAGTCATCTAAAGAAGATGATAAACCTCAAACTAAAACATATACAGAAACCTATCAAGTTCCCTATACGGGTGATGATGATGAAAGCCAAGAAGTGAAAGTATATGTGAGAGACAAGGATGACAAAGGATCATCAGCTGCACAAAGCTTCAAAATTAAAGATGATAAAACCGTTACTATTCCAATGACGATTGAAAAAGGAGAGACGGCGGGTTATACGATTCGAGTTGATGGCAAGATTGTAGCTGATAAAGATATTCCTTATGATTTTTAGCGCAACTTAACGAACAAAGTGAAGGGAGTTTAGTTGCGCTTATGCAGAAGCCAAAGGCTTCTGCGAACTGCTTATAAAAAATGACTATAACAGAGTATTATTGCTATCATTCCATGTAGTAATAATGCTCTGTTATTTATTTTTAACTGAAATAGTCTCAAATCGTATTTAAATTAAAAAGCCTTTGCTATAATATAGTATGTAAAGCTTTTAAAAGAGGGGTGCCTAAGTGAAAACAGGACGCATCATAAAATCATTAAGTGGTGTATATCGCGTAGATGTAAATGGCGAAATGTACGACACAAAACCACGTGGATTATTTAGAAAAAATAAATTTTCACCTATTGTTGGTGATGTTGTAGATTTTGAAGTTGAAAATATTACAGAAGGTTATATTCACCATGTTCACGAACGAAAAAATGAATTAAAAAGACCACCAGTTAGCAATGTTGATCATCTAGTATTAGTGATGAGTGCGGTAGAACCTGAATTTTCAACTCAGTTATTGGATAGATTTTTAGTCATAGCACACTCGTATCATATGAGACCTCGCATATTAGTAACTAAACGTGATATTACTCCACCTAGCATGGAAAACAAAATATTACAGACACTAAAAGTTTATGAAGATATGGGATATTATACACAATTTATAAGTGTTGAAGATCATATCGATGAAGTTTTCATGCAATGGGGAGAAGGACTAGTAGTATTAAGCGGTCAATCAGGTGTTGGGAAATCTACGTTATTAAATCGATATTTTCCTGAATTGAATATTGAAACACAACATATATCTAGAGCGTTAAATAGAGGGAGACATACTACAAGGCATGTTGAATTATTTGAACGGAATAATGGCTTTATAGCTGACACACCTGGATTTAGCGCATTAGATTTTAATCATATTCAAAAAGATGAAGTGAAACATTATTTCATGGAAATCAATGAATATGGTGAACTTTGTAAATTTAGAGATTGCAACCATATAAACGAACCCAAGTGTAACGTTAAGCATGAAATAGAAAAAGGGAATATAGCTCACTTTAGATATGAACATTATTTACAATTATTTAATGAAATTGCAAACAGAAAGGAAAGATATTAAGTGGCAAAATTATATCCATCATTATTATCAGCTGATTTTTTACAATTACAAAAGGAATTAAAAGCATTAGAAGATGCAGGTGTTGATGGTGTGCACTTTGATGTGATGGACGGTCAATTTGTTCCAAATATTTCAATTGGATTGCCTATATTAGAAGCCGTTAGAAAGGGTACTGATTTACCAATAGATGTGCATTTAATGATAGAAGAACCAGAAAAATATGTGGAGCTTTTTGCAGCACAGGGTGCAGACATGATTTCAGTACATGTGGAAGCAACACCGCATATTCATAGAGTAATACAACAAATTAAAAATACTAATGTAAAAGCTGGTGTAGTCATTAACCCAGGTACATCGGTGAATACGATTATGCCAGTGCTAAAAATGGTGGATTATGTACTTGTCATGACAGTTAATCCTGGATTTGGCGGTCAAACATTCATTCAAGATAGCATTAGTAAATTGGACGAACTAGTTAAGATAAAAAAAGCATTAAACTTATCATTTGAAATCGAAGTTGATGGTGGCATTAACGATGAAACAGTTGCAACTGTTATCGAACATGGTGCCACTATGTTGGTAGCTGGTTCATATTTCTTTAAACAAAAAGATTATAAACAAGTGACGCAAACATTGAAAGGTTGAAGTCAATGAAAGTCAATTTATTATGTGGTGCAAGAAATTTACCAGAAAATATTTTACAAAATAAGGCAAATGAGTCATGGATAGGGATTGACCGAGGTGCATTAATTTTGATTGAATCAGGTATTATGCCTCAATTTGCAGTCGGTGATTTTGATTCAATAACTAAAGAAGAAAAGGATTATTTGGCTGAAAAACTAGCAATTAATCCATATCATTCTGAAAAAGATGACACTGATTTAGCATTGGGTATCGATCAAGCAATCCATTCAGGCTATAGTGAAATATGTGTTTATGGAGCAACCGGTGGGCGTTTAGACCATTTTATGGGTGCATTGCAAATTTTAGAGAAGCCAGAATATACAAAAAAGAAAATTAATATTAAAATCATTGATCAACAAAATGAAATTTCATATTTATCTGCTAAAGATCATTGTGTTGAAAGAGACTTCAATTATCCATATATATCATTCATCCCAATTACATATCCTACAGTTATTTCATTAGCCAATTTTAAATATGAATTGAAGCAAGCATCTTTACAGCTCGGTTCTACGCTGACAATATCTAATGAATTAATAAAACCACGAGGTACTGTTTCTATTTATTCAGGTAGCGTATTAATGATTAAAAGTAAAGATTGATAAATCGTAGCAAAATTAATTATAAACAAAAAAAGACCAATCCTCCACATAAGGACTGGTCTTTTTCGTGCATTATATTTATTAAACTCTAGTTACTTTACCAGATTTTAAAGCACGTGCAGAAACCCAAACTTTTTTAGGTTTTCCGTCTACAAGAATTCTAACTTTTTGAAGGTTAGCATTCCATCTTCTTTTAGAAGAATTTAAAGCGTGTGAACGATTGTTTCCAGTTGAAGCTTTGCGACCTGTTACGAAACATTGTTTGCCCATGAAAGTACCTCCTTTAATAAATATAAATACACATATCTACTACATACTTGAATAATGTACCACATAAAAAAAATAATGGCAATAAAATGAAAAAAATTTCTTTACATAGCTTCTACTTTTGTTACACTCATTTTATGATATAATTGTAAACTATGGATAATATTGTATTTTTTAATCTTAATATAAAGTTTTAAAGTATCAAAAATAAAGTGAGAACCATAAACTAGGAGGCCCAATAAAATGACATTAGAAATTACAAATGATTATGGTAGCATAGACATTTCAAACGAAGTAATAGCTTCAGTTGTGGGTAGTAAAGCGGTAGAATGTTATGGCATTGTAGGAATGGCTTCTAGACAACAAGTAAGAGATGGAATTGCTGAAATTTTAGGTTATGAAAATTATGCAAAAGGCATTGTTGTGAGAGAAGAAAATAGTGTGTTGGATGTTGATATGTATATCATTGTAAGTTACGGTACAAAGATATCAGAAGTTGCAAGCAATGTTCAATCAACTGTCAAATATACATTAGAACAAACATTAAAAGTTAAAGTAAATTCAATTAATATATTTGTACAAGGCGTACGAGTGGATAATGGCAAGAAAAACTAGGAGGACATAACGAGATGGTTAGTAAAATAAATGGTAAATTATTTGCCGAAATGATTATTCAAGGGGCACAAAATTTATCTAATCATTCAGATTTAGTAGATTCATTAAATGTATACCCGGTGCCAGATGGGGATACAGGGACAAATATGAACTTAACAATGACATCAGGCAGAGAAGCAGTAGAAGAGAATTTATCACAGCATATTGGCGAGTTAGGTAAAACATTTTCAAAAGGCTTATTAATGGGGGCACGTGGAAATTCTGGCGTTATCTTATCACAGCTTTTTAGAGGATTTAGCAAAAATTTAGAAAGTTTTAGCGAAATTAATGCAGAGCAATTAGCAGAAAGTTTTAAAGCTGGTGTTAACACTGCATATAAAGCAATTATGAAACCCGTAGAAGGCACAATTTTAACTGTTGCTAGAGATGCTGCGGATGCAGGTATACAAAAGGCACAAGAAACAGAAGATTGCATTGAACTTGTGACATATATTATAGAACAAGCCCAAATTTCTTTAGAGAATACGCCTAATTTATTACCTGTATTAAAAGAAGTTGGTGTAGTTGATAGTGGTGGTAAAGGATTAGTTATCGTTTATGAAGGTTTTCTAAAAGCTTTAAAAGGTGAAACTGTAACTGCAGAAACTCCAAAATTAGATACAGAAACTTTAGTGAATGAAGAACATGACTTCCACGGTGTGATTAATACTGAAGATATTGTTTATGGATATTGTACCGAAATGATGGTTCGTTTTGGGGTAAATAAAAAAGTATTCGATGAAGATACTTTTAGAGAAGAAATGAGTCAATTTGGGGATTCATTATTAGTTATTAATGATGATGAAATTGTAAAAGTTCATGTACATACAGAAAAACCTGGCGATGTTTTTAATTACGGACAACAATATGGTGAATTAATTAAATTAAAAGTTGAGAATATGCGAGAACAACATCGTGAAGTTGTAAAAAAAGAACAAAAAGGTACAAATACACAACAATCTAATCAAGAAACTTCAACAGTAGACACTGCTGTCATCGCTATTTCTATGGGAGAAGGCATATCAGAATTGTTTAAATCCATGGGTGCGACACATTTAATAAGTGGTGGCCAGACAATGAACCCTTCTACTGAAGATATTGTGAAAGTGATTGAACAATCCCAATGTAAACGTGCAATCATCTTGCCAAATAATAAAAATATTATGATGGCGAGTGAACAAGCTGCATCAATTGTAGATGCTGAAGCTATTGTGATTCCTTCGAAATCTATACCACAAGGAATAGCTGCATTATTTAATTATGATGAATCAGACGAATTAATTGATAATAAAGCACGCATGATTGAATCATTAGAAGTGATAACTTCTGGCTCTGTTACTTACGCTGTTAGAGATACCAAAGTCGATGGTGTAGAAATAAAAAAAGATGCATTTATGGGACTAGTCGAGGATAAAATTGTCACAAGCAATGAAGATGAATTTGAGACTGTTAAACAGTTATTGTCTCAAATGATTACGGACGAAAGTGAAATAATCACTATGATTATCGGTGAAGATGCCAATAGTGATATAACATCTAATATTGAATCCTGGATTGAAACAACGTATCCAGATATTGAAATAGATCAACATCAAGGTGATCAGCCTGTATATCAATATCTGTTTTCTGTAGAATAATGTTAGTTTGTTGATAACGACAAAAATTTCTATCAATATACGTAATTAGGTATGTGTCATATCTGGTTACGTATATTTATTTTGACGCAAAAAAATGGGTGAAGTTAATGTTTAAAGAAGTATATACTAAATAGATGTAAATATCGTAATAATATTCACGGTAAAGAATAATTATTTTCATTATGTTTATATGTGTATTCAATTCACAATAGTGTGCAATTTGTAATAATTTTGAATTAAAAGCAGTACAACTAAAATTAGTTTATAATGTTAACTTAAATTGTTATAATAATAAAGGTGCAAATAAAATGTAAGCGCAACACTTTAGAATGATTAAAAATAAGGGTGGGGTATCCATTATGAAATATAAAACAGTTTTCGATATAATTGGTCCAACAATGGTTGGTCCATCATCTTCACATACAGCAGGTGCAGTCAGAATTGGCTTAGTAGCTAAAGATTTATTTAATCAAATACCAAAACAAGTTGATATATATTTGTATGGGTCATTTATGGAAACATATAAGGGCCATGGTACAGATGTAGCACTTGTGGGTGGCTTATTAGGATATGATACAGACGATGATCGAATCCAAAAAAGTTTAGAGACTGCTGAAGAAATTGGCATGAAAGTGAATTTTATTGAAATGGCAGAAGAACGCTCTCACCCAAACACTGCAATTATTAATATGAGAGACGGAGAAAAAGAAATTTCTGTTGAAGGTGTGTCTATTGGTGGCGGTAAGATAGAAGTTGTTGCAATCAATGGTTTTAGTATTGCAATTAGTGGTAACTATCCAGCACTTTTAGTATTCCATAAAGATACATTTGGTACGATCGGCCGTGTAGCTAATATATTAGGTGATTCCAGTATTAATGTTGGCAGCATGCAAGTTTCAAGAAAAGAAAAAGGTGACCAAGCATTAATGACTTGTGAATTAGATGATGCTATCAATGATGAAATAATAGAAAAAATAAAAAACGTCGATGGTGTAGTGACAGTCTCACTCATGGGCGACGCCTAATGGAGGGATATCAATGTTTAAAAGTGTAAAAGAACTTATTGAAAAATGTGAGACAGAAGATAAAAAAATATATGAAGTGATGCTTGAGCAAGAAATGGAAGTTACTGGTTTATCAGAAGAAGAAGTATATGCACATATGGATAAAAATTTACAAACTATGGAAAATGCATTAGATGAAGGCTTAGAAGGCGTAACTTCAACGACTGGTCTAACAGGTGGAGATGCTGTTTTAATAAAAGAATATTTAAAAACAGGTAAATCTTTATCTGGTGCAACATTATTAGATGCTGTGAGCAAAGCAGTAGCAACAAATGAAGTAAATGCAGCAATGGGTAAAATTTGTGCTACACCAACGGCTGGTTCAGCTGGAGTCGTTCCTGGGGTTCTGTTTGGTTTGAAACCACGATTAGAACCTACACGTAAAGATATGTTGAATTTCTTATTAACTTCAGGCGCATTTGGATTTGTTGTAGCAAATAATGCATCGATATCTGGTGCAGCAGGTGGTTGTCAGGCAGAAGTTGGATCGGCCGCAGCTATGGCTGCAGGTGCGACAGTTGAGCTTGCAGGTGGTACACCACAACAATCTTCGGAAGCTTTTGCAATTTGTTTGAAAAATATGCTAGGTTTAGTATGTGACCCTGTAGCTGGATTAGTAGAAGTACCTTGTGTAAAAAGAAATGCAGCTGGGGCATCTAATGCAATCGTCTCAGCCGATATGGCATTAGCAGGTGTAACTTCCAGAATCCCGACAGACGAAGTAATAGAAGCAATGTATAAAATAGGGCAAACGATGCCTTCAGCGTTGCGTGAAACTGGTCGTGGAGGTTTAGCAGGCACACCGACAGGACAGCGTTTAAAACAAGAAATATTTGGTGATTAAAATGTCAAAAGTCAATTTAATAGAAAGCCCATTTCCATTATCACAAATCAAGGGTTTAGGTCCTAAGCGGTTAGCGGTATTAAATGAATTGAACATTTATACAGTAGAAGATTTAATCTTATATTTACCAACGCGTTATGAAGACAATACTGTAGTTGACTTGAATGAAGCAGAGGATCAAGCGATGGTGACTGTTGTTGGGGAAGTATACTCAACACCCACTGTCGCTTTTTTTGGTAGGAATAAATCTAAGTTGACAGTTCATTTAATGGTTAACAATATTGCAGTAAAATGTGTATTTTTTAATCAACCCTACTTGAAAAAGAAACTAGAACTACACCAAACGGTTACGATTAAAGGAAAATGGAATAGAAATAAGCAAGAAATTAACGGAAATCGAATGTTTTTTAATCAACCAGCAATGGAAGATGTACAATTTGAACCCATTTATCGAATTAAAGAAGGGATAAAGCAAAAACCATTACGTGATATGATTAGGCAAGTTTTAGAACATGTTACGATTCATGAATGGATATCAGATTCATTGAGAGAAAAATATAAATTAGAAACACTAGAAGATACAATCAAAACATTACACCTTGCACCGGACAAAACTTCATTGCTCAAAGCGAGAAGAACTTACGCATTTATTGAATTATTTATGTTTGAACTTAGAATGCAATGGCTAAATAGGTTGGAAAAAATATCAGATGACGCAATCGAAATTGATTATGATATTCAATTAGTAAGAAATTTTATATCATGTTTACCATTTGAATTAACTGAGGCACAAAAGCAAAGTGTAAACGAGATATTTAGAGATTTAAAAGCGCCTATTCGCATGCATAGATTGTTACAAGGTGATGTTGGATCAGGAAAAACAGTCGTAGCTGCAATTTGTATGTATGCATTAAAAACAGCAGGTTATCAATCTGCTTTAATGGTACCTACTGAAATACTTGCAGAACAGCATGCTGAAAGTCTTGCAGAAATCTTTGGTGACAGAATGAACATTGCTTTACTTACAGGTTCAGTAAAAGGGAAAAAACGTAAAATTTTGTTGGAACAGCTCGAGCAAAATGAGATAGATTGTATTATTGGTACACATGCGCTTATTCAAGATGATGTTGTCTTTAATAATGTGGGCCTTGTAATTACAGATGAACAGCATCGTTTTGGTGTCAATCAACGACAATTGCTGAGAGAAAAAGGCGCGATGACAAACGTTTTGTTTATGACAGCGACACCTATTCCACGCACATTAGCAATTTCTGTTTTTGGAGAAATGGATGTATCCTCAATCAAACAGTTACCAAAGGGTAGGAAACCTATTATAACCTCTTGGTCTAAACATGAATCATATGAAAGTGTATTACAACAAATGTCTGCTGAATTAAAAAAAGGTAGACAAGCATATGTGATTTGTCCATTGATAGAAAGTTCAGAGCATTTAGAAGATGTACAAAATGTAGTTGAATTGTTCGAATCTTTACAAGCCTATTATGGTAAAGGAAAAGTTGGACTACTTCATGGTAAATTAACCTCAGAAGAAAAAGATCAAGTGATGCAACAATTTAGTAATCATGAAATTGATATATTAGTGTCAACGACAGTGGTAGAAGTAGGAGTTAACGTCCCTAATGCAACATTTATGATGATATATGATGCGGATCGATTTGGATTATCGACTTTACATCAATTAAGAGGACGTGTTGGTAGAAGTGAACACCAAAGCTATTGTGTATTAATTGCTTCACCTAAAACTGAAACAGGGATAGAACGTATGAATGTAATGACACAAACAACAGATGGTTTTGAATTAAGTGAACGTGATTTAGAAATGAGAGGACCTGGTGATTTCTTTGGTGTGAAACAAAGTGGGTTACCTGACTTTTTAGTAGCGAATGTTGTTGAAGATTATAAAATGTTAGAAGTAGCGAGAGATGAGGCAGCAGAATTAATTCAATCCGGTGCATTTTTTGAAGATGAGTATCAAAGATTAAGAACATTTGTAGAAGATAATTTACTATATACTAGTTTTGATTAACAAAAACAGCAATTTAGCGTGTCATTTGCTAAACTGCTGTTTTTTAATATTTAAGAGCCTACACCTACTTTAGTCCATGCTTGTGCTACAGATTGTGATTCGTTACTATTATGGCCATATAATTCATCTGCTGCTTGTTTTAAGGCAATTTTGGCATCAGAAAATTCAGCATTGGACGTCAAATATTGAGTTAATGCGAGATAGTATATTTGCTCAGCTTTTTCTTTACCAATTGATTGTATCGTTAGATATGCAGCTTTGTTTGGAATACCACTATTAATATGGACACCACCATTATCTTCAGCGCCAGTATAAAATTGATCCATATGTGCTGGTTGATCGTATTTTTCTGGATCTTTTAAGCTTCTTAAAGCGTCACCATCTTGATTGGGAGTATATACATCTTCACCCATCATCCAGTTATCAGGGTCAATAAAATACCCAAATACATCTGAGAAAGATTCGTTGAGTGCACCCGATTGATTTACATATTCTAAATTAGCAGTTCTTTCAGTTACCGCATGTGTTAATTCATGAGCAACAATATCTTTAGCGCCTGATAAGGGATTAAATGTTTGACCATCACCGTCACCGTAAACCATATATTGTCCGGTCCATGCTGCATTATTATAGTTCTTATCAAAATGGACAACTGAATTAATATCAGCAGCATTATCGTCGTAACTATTTCTATCGTGTGTATTTAAATAATAATCATAAACTGCTTTTGCGTAATAGTGTGCATCGACGCCAGGACGTTGTTGTTTTTTATCAAAATATTTTGAATCATTTATGATAGGAGAAAATTGATCAGTGGTTCCATTGGCACTTTCAGTATTAATATGTGCATCTGTCGTTGTATCATTTAAAGTATATTGTCCATTGTTGCTAGATATATTAAGTGGTGATTTTTTATCACCATTCACTCCGATACCAGAGCCTTTTTCTAAAGCGTGTTCAATCACATTTTGTTTTTTTAATATCTCCCCAGTGCTAGCATCAACTTGTATTTGCCAATGTGCAGGCTTAGGAGATATGTAATTTAATTCTATATTATATATATATCTTTCTTTTTTACTATTAACATCTAGTTTGTTTTTAGACACTACTTTAAAGCCATCAATGTTTGTAACGTCATTGCTTTTTTTACCAATTGCTTTAAAGGCTAATTTTTCTGCTTGGGAAGAAGATAGTTTCACCGTATTATTAACGTCGATATGTTGTCTGTGTATATGACCATTGATAAGTGATACGTTCCCATCAGAGTTCACATGGACTTTAATTGTGCTATCATTAGCTAAAATATGATTGATTTTTGGTTTTAATTCATAATGTTTAACACCAGTTGAATCAACACTGCTATTGATTACTTTGTATTGTTTAAATGCATTTTTATTAATAGATTCTGTTTTAGTTTTATTTGTATTGAGCACAGATGTAGCGTTGTTTTGTAGGAAATGTTCTACATCTATTTTATTGGAAATTTTTGTTTCAGTTGAAGTTTCTAAGTTTTCAGGAACGATACTATTGATTTCTTTTGCGTTACTCTGAGTGGAAAAAGCTGCAAAAAATGTTGCAGATAGCAATGCATTGGTCACTACTTTTTTCAATGTTTACAACCCCTTTGAATTGGAATGAATAATCTATGTATTTCTGAAAATTTTTTAATAGTTAAGTGTTTTAAAAACGATAAATTTTATTTTTATATAATTTAACATATTATTATTAAAAGTTATATATTAACTTTTAAAACTTTTTTGCTTTGGTTATAAAAGTGTTCAGCTTTAACTCAATATAATGGAGAAAGTCTTATGTTTTTAGTTGAGCAATTGAAATAGAAAGTGTTATGATATGTTAGGAATGTTTAAGACTTGGTACTAAAATTAGGGAGTAGTAAACTATGAAGTTAAAAAAACAAGAACGTCGTGAAGCGATAAAAAAAGAAATAGAAAAAAATCCCTTTATTACTGATCTTGATTTAAGCAGTCTTTTTTCAGTCAGTATCCAAACAATAAGGTTGGATCGTACACACTTAAATATTCCTGAATTGAGAAAAAGAATAAAATCCGTTGCGAGAAAAAATCACGAAAGTATTCGATCTATTGATGGAAGTGAAATCATAGGTGATGTGATTAACGTTGAACCAGATCATCAAGCAACATCTCTGATTAATATTGATGAAGATTCAGTATTTACAAGAAATAAGATTGCCAGAGGTCATGTGTTGTTTGCACAGGCCAATTCATTATGTGTGGCACTTATACATAAACCAGTCGTTTTAACTAAAGAAAGTAATGTTTCATTTTTAAAACAAGTTAAATTAAACGATACAGTACGTGCTGAAGCACAAGCTGTCGAAATAACGAATAAATATTTTAAGATAAAAGTAAATTCGTATGTCAAAGATACTTTAGTATTTAGAGGTACATTCAAAATGTATTATACAAGTGAGGATGAACAAAATGGTTAAAATAGCTATCGACATGATGGGTGGCGATGACGCACCTGGCATCGTTTTAGAAGCTGTTGAAAAAGCGGTCAATGATTTTAAAGATTTAGAAATTATATTATTTGGAGACCAAAATAAATGTAATATTAATCACGAAAGAGTGGAAGTACGTCACTGTACAGAAGCGATAACGATGGAAGATGAACCTGTAAGAGCAATTAAACGAAAAAAAAATAGTTCGATGGTGCGCATGGCTGAAGCAGTAAAATCTGGTGAAGCGGATGGATGTGTATCAGCCGGTAATACAGGTGCATTAATGTCTGCAGGACTATTTATTGTTGGTAGAATTAAAGGTGTAGAAAGACCAGCATTAGTGCTTACTTTACCTACTGTATCAGGTAAAGGTTTTGTATTTATGGATGTCGGTGCAAATGCGGATGCTAAAGCAGAACACTTATTGCAATATGCACAATTAGGCAATATTTACGCACAAAAAATACGTAATATTGAACAACCTTCTGTAGCATTGCTTAATATAGGAACTGAAGCAGCTAAAGGAAATACATTAACTAAAAAAGCGTTTAATTTAATGGATGAACAACAAGAATTTCATTTTGCTGGTAATGTAGAAGCGAAAGTATTAATGGATGATGCTGCAGATGTCGTTGTCACAGATGGCTATACTGGTAACATGATCCTAAAAAATCTAGAAGGTGTAGCAAAATCTATAGGAAAAATGTTGAAATCTACACTTTTAAGTAGTTTAAAAAATAAATTAGCAGCGTTAGTCTTACGCAAAGATTTAAATGAGTTAACTACAAAAATGGACTATGCAGAATATGGTGGTTCAGTTTTACTAGGATTGAATGGTATCGTTGTAAAAGCACATGGTAGTTCTAATGCCAAGGCATTTTATTCAGCAATTCGTCAAGCTAAGGTTGCTGGAGAATTAAATATAGTAGATACAATGAGAGAAACGGTGGGGTCAAAAAATGGGTAAAACAGCGATTATTTTTCCTGGACAAGGGTCACAAAAAGTAGGCATGGCTAGTGATTTGTTTAATGAAAGTGATGCCGCAACATCAATTTTAAATGAAGCACAAGCACAATTGGATTTTGATATCTTAGAAACAATGTTTGAAGATGCCGAAGGTAAATTAGGCCAAACTGAAAATACACAACCAGCATTACTTACACATAGTACCGCTTTATTAATGGCATTAAAACAAATTGATGCAGATTATACAATGGGTCATAGCTTAGGTGAGTACGCGAGTCTAGTAGCGAGTGGCGTATTAAAGTTTGAGGACGCGGTAAAAATAGTTCGTAAACGTGGACAATTGATGGCAGCAGCTTTTCCTGATGGTGTTGGTAGCATGGCAGCTGTCCTAGGTTTAAATTACAGTGAAGTTGATGACATTTGCAAACAACTTTCAACAGAAGACGAAGTCATAGAACCTGCTAATATCAATGCACCTGGACAAATTGTGGTTTCAGGGCATAAAACATTAATAGATCAACTTGTTGCTGAAGGAAAATCTTTGGGTGCTAAACGCGTCATGCCTTTAGCCGTTTCTGGTCCTTTCCATTCATCCATGATGCAAGTTATTGAATCGGACTTTGCAAATTATATCGAACAATTTGAATGGAACGACGCCAATTATCCAGTGGTACAAAATGTAAATGCTAAAGGTGAAACAGATGCTAAAGAAATTAAAGAGAATATGATTAAACAATTATACTCTCCGGTTCAATTTATAGATTCTGTGACATGGCTACTTGATCAAGGTGTCGACCATTTTATTGAAATTGGACCAGGTAAAGTACTTTCAGGATTAATAAAAAAAATAAATAGGGATGTTAAGCTTACTTCAATTCAAACATTAGAAGACGTAAAAGGGTGGAATGAAAATGACTAAAAATGCATTAGTAACTGGAGCATCTAGAGGTATTGGTCGTAGTATAACAATTCAGTTAGCTGAAGAAGGTTATAACGTAGCAGTAAACTATGCAGGTAATAGAGAAAAAGCAGAGGCTGTAGTAGAAGAAGTGAAAGCTAAAGGTGTAGAAAGCTTAGCAATTCAAGCTAATGTTGCCAATGGCGATGAAGTAAAAGCAATGATTAAAGAAGTAGTAAACCAATTTGGTACAGTCGATGTATTAGTCAATAATGCAGGTATTACTAGAGATAATTTATTGATGCGTATGAAAGAAAGTGAATGGGATGACGTTATCGACACTAATTTAAAAGGTGTGTTTAACTGTATTCAAAAGGTTACACCACAAATGTTAAGACAAAAAAGTGGGTCAATCATCAATTTATCTAGTGTAGTTGGTGCAGTAGGAAATCCAGGCCAAGCTAATTATGTTGCAACAAAAGCAGGCGTTATTGGATTGACTAAATCTGCTGCGAAAGAATTAGCTTCAAGAAATATCACAGTTAATGCCGTTGCACCAGGATTTATTGTATCTGACATGACAGATGCATTATCAGATGATTTAAAAGATCAAATGTTGCAACAAATTCCATTAGCAAGATTCGGAGAAGACACTGATATTGCAAATACAGTAGCATTTTTAGCTTCAGACAAAGCAAAATATATTACTGGTCAAACAATACATGTCAATGGTGGTATGTTTATGGAATAGTGTAACTGTACGGACATACCATTTTGAACATGACTTGATATGACTTATGGATGTATGTCATGCTCTAAGTATGTAATTCATTGAAATACTACTTGTATTTCAATCGATAAAATGGGAAAATATAAAAGTCTATCATAGGCTTTTAAAAGGAGGTGAATCGACGTGGAAAACTTCGACAAAGTAAAAGATATCATCGTTGACCGTTTAGGTGTTGACGCTGAAAAAGTAACTCAAGATGCATCTTTCAAAGATGATTTAGGCGCTGACTCACTTGATATTGCTGAATTAGTTATGGAATTAGAAGACGAATTTGGTACTGAAATTCCAGATGAAGAAGCTGAAAAAATCAACACTGTTGGTGATGCAGTTAACTTTATCAATAGTATGGAAAAATAATAAACAAATATCTGAGTCGTGGATTTTACGGCTCAGATTTTTTCTATTAAAAAGCAGTTAACTTTAGTAATCATATCAATAGTAATCGTTAAAGAGGATTAATGTACTATAAATGATAAAATGAATGTATGATTAGCAGTTTTCCCTTTAGTTTTATAATAAATTCACGTAAAATATAAAGGCATAAGTATATAAAAAATTACTTTAAATTGAGGTGGAAAAGTATTGACGAATCATAAAAAAAAGGAAATGGTTAATGCATTCCAAGAAAAGTTTTCAAAAAAAATGCAAGAATTAAATTTGAATTTTAATAAAGTGAATTTATATCAACAAGCATTTTCACATTCGAGCTTTATCAATGATTTCAATATGGATAGATTAGATCATAATGAACGTTTAGAATTTTTAGGAGATGCGGTATTAGAATTGACGGTTTCACGCTATTTGTTTGACAAATATCCAGAGTTACCAGAAGGTAATTTAACGAAAATGCGTGCGACAATTGTTTGTGAGCCTTCACTTGTAATATTCGCGAATAAAATTGCATTACACGAACTTATCTTGTTAGGTAAAGGAGAAGAAAAAACAGGTGGTAGAACAAGACCCTCACTTGTATCAGATGCATTTGAAGCTTTTGTAGGTGCACTGTATTTGGACCAAGGCCTAACCGCTGTTTGGAAATTTGCTGAAAATGTGATTTTTCCATTTGTGGAAGACGATAAACTGGATGGTGTCGTCGACTTTAAAACACAGTTTCAAGAATATGTGCATCAGCAAAACAAAGGTGACGTTACTTATCGTTTAATCAATGAAGAAGGTCCTGCACATCATCGTTTATTTACGTCGGAAGTGATTTTAGAAAACAAGCCGGTTGCGATAGGCAAAGGCAAAACGAAAAAAGAATCAGAGCAACAAGCAGCAGAAAGTGCTTATAAACTCTTGAAAAATAAAGAGGTTTAATGTCAGTTCCATCGTATATTGTGGTGTAGCTTACAGACGATTTAGCGCATGTTGGACGAAAATGTAAATAATTTAAGATGCGTTAATGAATGATGTCAAAGCATTTCTAATAGATGAGTTAATAAAGCATGTAATCATTGCAAGTCGCTGTGACAAATTTATTGATGCACTAATCATATAGAAGCGAGAGCATGAACGTATTTGCATTACGTTGTTTTTATCTCGCATCTGAGAAACACTTTAAAGGAGAATAGCATGGTATATTTGAAATCTATTGATGCCTTTGGATTTAAATCATTTGCTGAACATACAAATGTACAGTTTGATGAAGGTGTCACGGCAATAGTAGGACCTAATGGTAGTGGTAAGAGTAATATTACAGATGCAATTAAGTGGGTTTTGGGTGAACAATCTGCTAAATCATTACGTGGCGCAAAAATGGAAGATATTATTTTTTCTGGTGCAGAACATAGAAAAGCTCAAAATTTTGCTGAAGTAAAATTAAAATTAGATAATAGTTCAGGTAAATTAAATGTTGATACAGAAGAACTCGTAGTCACACGTCGTTTATATAGAAGCGGGGAAAGTGAATATTATTTAAATAATGACCGATCACGACTTAAAGATATTATAGAACTATTTTTAGATTCAGGATTAGGAAAAGAAGCATTCAGTATAATATCTCAAGGTCGCGTAGATGAAATTCTTAATGCAAAGCCAATTGATAGAAGGCAAATATTGGAAGAATCTGCAGGTGTACTAAAATATAAAAAAAGAAAGGCAACTTCTGTGCAAAAATTAGATCAAACAGAAGATAACCTGACGCGTGTAGAAGATATCTTATTTGATTTAGAAGGTCGAGTCGAACCATTACGTGAAGAAGCTGCAATAGCAAAAGAATATAAACATCTGTCTAGTGAAATGGAAAAAAGTGATGTGTTGGTCACTGTTTATGATATTGGACAATATAATCAAAATATTTATGAACTAGACGAAAATCTCAATCGCTTAAAAAGTCAACAAGCTTCAAAAGATGCGGAAAAGGCACAGCATACACAATCATTAAATCAATATAAATCTGAACGGCAACGATTAGATGAAACGATAGAATCTTTAAATTTTAAACTTGTTAAAGCGACTGAAGAAGTTGAAAAATTTGCTGGACAATTGAATGTGTTGGAAGAACGTAAGAAGAATCAATCGCAAACCAATGCACGATTTGAAGAGGAACAAGAAAGCATAGAGACACAAGTGACAAATTTAAAGCAAGAGCAATCAGAAGTAAAAGAACAAATCAAACAGTTAAAAACGAAACAAAATGATCTAAATGAAGAGATACAACAATATGAATCACAACTTTATGTGTCCGATGAACAACATGATGAAAAGTTAGAATCAATAAAAGATGAATACTATCAACTCATGTCAGAACAATCAGATGTCAATAATGATATACGCTTTTTAGAGCATACAATTCAAGAAAATGAAACAAAGCAATCACGTTTAGATTCACGCTTGCTTGATGCCTATAAGGAATTAAAAAATATTCAAACTCAAATCACTGAAACAGAGAAACAAAGTTCAATCGCAAAAAAAGAGTTGAAAAAAGCAGAAAGTGATTTAGCATCTTATGAAAAAAAACTAACGCAACTTAAAAATCAACAAAATGAATACGAAGAGAAATTACATCAAGCATACAGATTTAATGAAAAATTAAAATCACGTATTGATAGTTTAGCAACACAACAAGAAGAATATAGTTATTTTTTCAATGGTGTAAAACACATATTGAAAATGAAAGATAATAAACTTTCTGGCATCCGTGGTGCAGTAGCAGAAGTTATCCAAGTACCTTCGAATTTAACGAAAGCGATTGAAACTGCATTAGGTGCTTCGCTACAACATATCATCGTGGATTCTGAAAAAGATGGTCGTCAAGCAATACAATATTTAAAACAAAATGGTCTAGGAAGAGCTACATTTTTACCATTAAACGTCATTCAACCTCGTAATATTGCCAGCGATATTTTGAAGATAGCTAATAGTTCAATTGGTTTTGTGAACGTTGCTTCAAGTGCGATACAAGTTGAAAATGATTATAAACATGTGATTCAAAATTTATTAGGCAATACAATAATTGTAGACAACTTAAAAAATGCTAACGAATTAGCTAGAAAAATTCGGTATCGAACACGTATCGTAACGTTAGAGGGAGATATTGTAAATCCAGGAGGTTCCATGACTGGTGGTGGTGATCGCAAAACTAAGAGCATTTTATCTCAAAAAGATGAGCTCTCAACAATGCGTGCGCAATTAGAAGATTATCAGCAACAAACTGCTTCATTTGAAAAACAATTTCAAGCAATTAAAGAAGAAGCCGATGCGTTAAGTAATACTTATTTCGATACGAGTCAAAGTTATAATACGATAAAACAAAACGTACATAAATTTGACTTAGAATTAGATAGATTACGTAAACAAGAAACACATTTAAAAAATGAGCATGAAGAATTTGAATTTGAGAAAAATGATGGTTACCAAAGTGAAACAAGTAAGCAAACCTTAAATGAAAAAAAAGCGCAATTGGCAACAATCCAAACGCAATTGCAAAAATTAGAAGAAGATATTAATATCTATACAAAATTATCAAAAGAAGGTAAAGAGAGTACAACGTTAATACAACAAAAATTACATCAAAAACAATCTGATTTAGCAGTAGTTAAAGAAAGATTAAGTACTCAAAAGCAAACGGAAACAAGGTTAACGCATCAACTTAAACAATTAAAAGAGCAAAAACAAAAATTGAGTGAGCAAATTGAATTATTTAATTCGGATGAGATAACTGGTGAAAAAGCTTTCGAAACGATTCAAAATAATATTGAACAAAGTAAAAGTAATAAAGCGCAATTAACAGAAGACTTGGCTACTATTAAATCACAACGCCAAACTTTGAATGATACAATTGAGACAACAGAGCGTAAGTTGGAAGAAGCAAATCAAGATATTTTATCGATTGAAAATCGTTACCAAGATATTAAAGCAGAACAATCTCGTTTAGATGTGCTAATCAATCATGCGATAGACCATTTGAGCGAGCAGTATCATCTTACTTATGAACGGGCAAGTGAATTATATACACTAGAAGAGGATATTGACAGTTTACGAAAAAAAGTAAAATTAACCAAAATGTCTATAGAAGAATTAGGCCCCGTAAATTTAAATGCAATTGAACAATTTGAAGAAATCAACGAACGCTATACATTCTTGAATGAACAACGTGCTGATTTAAGAGCAGCCAAAGCGACCTTAGAACAATTAATAGAAGAAATGGATAATGAAGTGAAAGAACGATTTAAAGAAACTTTTCACGCTGTACAAGGTCATTTTTCTGAAGTATTTAAATCACTATTCGGTGGAGGACAAGCAGAGTTGCGCTTGACAGATGATGATTATTTATCAGCAGGGGTAGATATTATTGTTCAACCACCAGGTAAGAAACTGCAAAACTTATCACTATTAAGTGGTGGGGAACGTGCTTTGAGTGCAATTGCTTTGTTGTTCGCTATTTTAAAAGTGAGATCGGCACCATTTGTCATTTTAGATGAAGTAGAAGCAGCTTTAGACGAAGCCAATGTTATACGTTATGCACAATATTTAAAAGCGTTATCAAACCAAACTCAATTTATTGTCATTACACATCGTAAGGGTACAATGGAATTTTCTGATCGCTTATACGGTGTAACGATGCAAGAGTCAGGTGTATCAAAATTAGTAAGTGTCAATTTAAATACGATTGATGAAGTCATTAAGGAGGAACAAGTATGAGCTTTTTCAAACGACTAAAAGATAAATTCACAACGTCTGCAGAAAATCAAAAACCAGACGAATTAGAACAAGAACAACAATCTGAATTAGATGTAGATCAACCTCAATCATCCGAAGCGCCTAAGGAAAAAACAAAGCAGCCAAAAAAATTAAAAGAAGCTGATTTTGATGACGACGGATTAATTTCAATTGAGGACTTTGAAGAAATTGAAGCGCAACAACTTGGTGCAAAATTTAGAGCTGGATTAGAAAAGTCGCGTGAAAATTTCCAAGAACAGTTAAACAATTTAATTGCACGTTATCGTAAAGTTGATGAAGATTTCTTTGAAGCACTGGAAGAAATGTTAATAACTGCAGATGTTGGTTTTAACACAGTGATGGAACTCGTAGAAGAATTACGTACCGAAGCACAACGTCGTAATATTTCAGAAACTGAAGATTTGCGAGAAGTTATCGTAGAAAAAATTGTAGAAATCTATCATCAAGACGATGAACACTCAGAAATTATGAACATTGAAAATGAAGGATTAAATGTCATCTTAATGGTAGGCGTCAATGGTGTGGGCAAAACGACAACAATTGGTAAATTAGCACATCGCTACCAAGCTGAAGGTAAGAAAGTGATGCTAGCAGCTGGTGATACTTTTAGAGCTGGTGCTATTGAACAACTCAAAATTTGGGGAGAGCGTGTTGGCGTAGAAGTAATGAGTCAAAAAGAAGGTTCGGATCCTGCAGCGGTTATGTATGATGCCATTAATGCAGCTAAAAGTAAGGGTGTAGATATTTTAATATGTGATACTGCTGGGCGTTTACAAAACAAATCTAATTTGATGAATGAACTAGAAAAAGTAAAACGTGTGATAGGTAGAGCAGTACCTGAAGCGCCTCATGAAGTCCTACTTTGTTTAGATGCTACTACTGGACAAAATGCCTTGTCCCAAGCTAAATCATTCAAAGAAGTTACGAATGTGACTGGTATTGTATTAACTAAACTGGATGGTACTGCAAAAGGCGGTATCGTTTTAGCGATACGTAATGAATTAAAAATACCAGTTAAATATGTTGGTTTAGGTGAAAAATTAGATGATTTACAACCATTTAATCCAGAAAGCTATGTATATGGACTGTTTGCTGATATGATTGAACAAAATGTTGATGATTCAAATGCAGCGGATGATCATACAGATAGCACGGATGTACAGAATGAAGGCCATACAGATGACACAAAATGATTTAATTAAGACTATACGTATGAATTATTTATTTGATTTTTATCAATCATTATTAACGGAAAAACAACGTAACTATCTAGAACTATTTTATCTACAGGATTATTCTTTAAGTGAGATTGCAGATACGTTTGATGTGAGCCGCCAAGCAGTGTATGATAACATAAGAAGAACTGGTGATTTAGTAGAAGATTATGAAATGAAACTAGGCCTTTATCAAAATTTTGAAAAACGACAAAACATATATGAAGCGATCAAAAAGCATATTGATGAGCCAGAAATAATTAAACAGTATCTTCAAACGCTTGAAGATTTGGAATAATTGAGAGTATAAAGGAGGGTAATGATATGGCATTTGAAGGATTATCCGATCGTCTTCAAGGGACGATGCAAAAGATCCGTGGCAAAGGAAAAGTTACTGAAGCAGATATTAAATTAATGATGCGAGAAGTTCGACTAGCATTACTTGAAGCAGACGTTAACTTTAAAGTCGTAAAGGATTTTGTCAAAACCGTATCAGAACGAGCTTTAGGTTCAGATGTAATGAAGTCATTAACACCTGGACAACAAGTCATTAAGATAGTACAAGAAGAACTTACGCAACTGATGGGTGGCGAAAATGCAACCATCAAGATGGCCAATAAACCGCCAACAGTTGTGATGATGGTTGGTTTACAAGGTGCAGGTAAAACTACAACTGCAGGTAAATTAGCATTACTCATGCGTAAAAAATACAACAAAAAACCATTATTAGTAGCAGCCGATATTTATAGACCAGCTGCGATTGATCAATTACAAACTGTTGGTAAGCAAATTGATATTCCTGTTTACAGTGAAGGGGACCAAGTAAAACCTCAACAAATTGTAGAAAATGCAATTAAACACGCAAAGGAAGAACATTTAGATTTTGTTATTATTGATACGGCAGGTCGTTTGCACGTTGATGAAGCATTAATGGAAGAATTAAGTGATGTAAAAGAAATTACTAAACCAGATGAGATTATGCTTGTTGTTGATGCGATGACTGGTCAAGACGCAGTAAATGTAGCGCAATCGTTTGATGAACAGCTAGAAGTTTCAGGTGTAACCTTGACTAAACTAGATGGTGATACACGTGGTGGTGCTGCTTTATCAATTAGATCAGTGACACAAAAGCCAATTAAATTTGTTGGTATGAGTGAAAAATTAGATGGTTTAGAACCATTTCATCCAGAACGTATGGCTTCTCGAATATTAGGTATGGGTGATGTGTTAAGTTTAATAGAAAAAGCACAACAAGATGTAGATGAAGATAAAGCGAAAGATTTAGAAAAGAAAATGCGTACGTCATCATTTACTTTGGAAGATTTCTTAGAACAATTAGATCAAGTTAAAAACCTTGGCCCATTAGATGACATTATGAAAATGATTCCTGGTATGAACAAAATGAAAGGGATGAATAATCTTAATATGGATGATAAACAAATTGACCATATTAAAGCTATTATTCAATCTATGACACCTAATGAACGAAATAATCCAGAAACATTAAATGTATCACGTAAAAAACGTATAGCTAAGGGTTCAGGACGTACTGTTCAAGAAGTTAACAGATTGATGAAACAATTTAATGAAATGAAGAAAATGATGAAGCAATTTTCTGGTGGCGGCAAAGGTAAAAAAGGTAAACGTAAGCAAATGGAGAATATGTTAAATGGTATGAATTTACCATTTTAACAATTTTGTCTATAAAATAGTTGTAAAAGTAGTGAGTAGAACATAAGGCATATTACAAAGTAAAGGACCAATCCGTATGAAAATGGATTGGTCCTTTTTATATGAATCATAAGTGATTTTGCTCGTGCATGCTTGCCTGGGGATATGGCTCGAGCCAGTAGTCTCTCGCTCATATCATAACCCTAGGCGTCAGCGCGTTACAAAATCATGGAAAATATTAAGTGATGAAATTTTATGTGTAGGTGGGAAGTTATTTAATTTGATTTAGGTAAATTCATATTTTCCCTAAATGTCTTACCCTCATATTGTATTCTAAAAAGTTTTCTTTTTTGTAATTCAGGAATGATGTAATCTACAAAATCTTCTAAGCTATTTGGTAAAGTTGGTGGCATTAAATTAAATCCATCAGCTACCCCTGCATTGAACCAACGTTCCATTTCGTCAACAATCTGTTCAGGCGTTCCGATGAGTGTCAAGTGTCCACCACCTGCACTGAGATAGCCTAACAATTGTCGTAAAGTTGGGTTTTTATCTTTTATAATTTCCAATACAGTTTGGTAACGACCTTTAGGGCCATTAAAAGATTCCAATGGTGGTAAAGGTGGGACCGGTTCATCCAAATCCCAATTATGACAATCTTGATGAATGAAAAATTCTAATTGATTTAATGCTGTTTCAGTTGCTAAATGTGTGTCTAGTTTTTGCTTTTTAGCATAAGCTTCTTCGTATGTTGGTGCGACATATGTGACTAGTCCTGGAAAGACTTTTAAACTGTTCTTTGATTTACCTGCTAATTCCAGTTGATGATTTAATCTTTTTCTAAATGTAGTAGCTTGTTGTATATTCCAAGCTACTGCATAAACGGCATCTGCGTATTTCGTAGCTAGTGCAATACCAGGGTCGGATGCACCAGCTTGCATAGCAACAGGTTTTCCTTGTAGGCTACTTGGTGTTGTTAAAGGTCCTTGTACTTTAAAGTGTTCTCCAGTATGACTAATGGCATGGATATGATTTGCATTGATTAGAATATCTTGTGTCTTGTCATGTACAAAATCTTCTAAGCTCCAAGATGTTAATAGTTGATTCATAACACATGCAAATTCATCTGCTTTTTTGTAGCGTTCGTGATGTGCGGGTAAACTAGACATGCTATGATTTGCAGCTTCTAAATCCGTCATAGATGTTACTAAATTCCAACCTGCACGTCCTTGGCTCATATGATCAAGACTCAATAATTGTCTTGCAGCAGTAAAAGGATTCGAAAATGTACTTGAGATAGTCGCAACAAGACCTATATGATGAGTTACTTGCGCAATTGCTGCTAAATTCATTAAAGGGTCAAACCAAAAAGCAGGCATGTCATTATCCGTTTTTGCAGGGAAAGATTGATTATCAGCAAAAAATATAGCATCTAGCAAGCCTCGTTCTGATAGTCGAGCTAACGATTGATAATAATTGATATCACCGATTCGCTCAATACTAGAATCTTGCATACGCCATGCAGCTTGGTGATGGCCACAACCGTAAATTAATACACCTATATTGAGATGTTGATCGTGCGTCATAATTGATGCCCTCCATATTTTAGTTCATTGTTAAACCGCCATCTACGGTAATATTTTGACCAGTGATACCATTAGCTTGATCGCTAACTAGAAATGCCACCATATTTGCTACATCTTGTGGTGTTGTTACTTTATGTAATGGTGTAGTCTGTTCAATTAAATCAAATACTTCATCTGAAGTGGCAGCACTGGCGTCTGTAGTTTTTAATAAACCACCAGAAACGACATTAGCTTTGATGCCATATTGACCAAGTTCAGCAGCAATATTTCTTGTAAAACCGATTAAACTTGATTTGGCGGTAGTATATTCATGATAGGGAACGACAGGATTTTGGTATAAATTCGTTCCGATAGATATAATAGTACCTGATTTATGCTCAATAAATTGGTCGATAACACTTTGGGTTACATTAAAAGCGCCTTTTAGAGTGCCGTCAATTTGTTGTTGGTAATCTGACCAATTTAAGTCTTTAAATGATTTTTGGCGAGAAGGATCAAATTTAAACCCTATAAGCGCATTATTCACAACAGCATCTATTTTTCCAAAATGATTGGTGGCTTCTGCAATTAATTGATCTACTTGTGCTCTGTCTGTGACATCAGCACGTATTGCAATTGCTTGTTCGTGACCAATTTCATCTACAACCTTTTCTGCTAACGCCTTATTCTGAAAATAATTGATAATTACATGATGTCCTTGGCGACCTAAAGTTTTTGCTATGGATGCTCCTAATCCTCTACTGCTACCAGTTATAAGTATTGTTTTACTCATCATTTCACTCCTAGAATCATTTATTAAATAAAAAAATACACAACCTCCATAAGAGAAGTTGTGTACTAAAAATCTACAATCTATAGTTAATATGCTGATATAGCTTTGTTATTTTTGTAACACTTCCCTCCGCTAGTATGGACTAGATCAGGTTCAAAGGGTTTGAGTAAATCTCATCTCAGTTAAAAAACACCCCTAGTGCATTTAATATTTAATTTATTTTCAATTTATAGTGTTTAATAGTTAATGTCAAGTTTACGATGATATCGAAAATAATATTGGTACAATGAAGTGATTAAAAGTATAAAATGGTAAAGAATAAACTCTTTACAAACTTCTAGATAACTGTTAATATTATTTCTTGTAGAAAATAAAAATTAGAACAATCAAAGGAGAGAATATAAATGGCAGTTAAATTACGTTTAACACGTTTAGGCTCAAAAAGAAATCCATTCTATCGTATCGTAGCAGCAGATGCTCGTGCGCCACGTGATGGTCGTAACATCGAACAAATCGGAACTTATAATCCAAATAATGTAAATGCTCCAGAAGTTAAAATTGACGAAGAGTTAGCATTAAAATGGTTGAAAAATGGTGCTAAACCAACAGATACTGTACACAACATCTTATCAAGAGAAGGTATCTTGAAAAAATTTGACGATCAAAAATAATCGTCATTATTAGCACATAAAAATTTAAAAAAAGAGAGAGTCGTGGAAATCGTAGTCATTTAAAATGATTTCGACGACTCATCTCGGTATGGATGACTATGGTTGAATGTTAACCATTGTGCATGCCAATATAATCATAAAAGGCTGAGACAATTCGTTTGTCCCAGCCTTTTAAATTAGCATACCGGTAATCATTTATATAAAGCAACATCAACAATTTAGTAGGCTTATACGAGTGAATACATTGATCAAGAATGACTTAAGATGATTTATACAATATTTTAGCTCATAACATATAGAGAAGGTTTAAAATAATACTAACAATTCATGTTATAATTATTTTAGTCGAAAAATAAAAAATAACGAATTTCAATGATACATATACATTATCGGAGGAGCTTATATGAAAGTAGAAATAGGCAAAATTATCAATACACATGGTATAAAAGGCGAAATTAAAGTCCAATCTCACTCAGATTTTTCAGATATACGCTTTCAACCAGGTGAAACTGTGATGATAGAACGTCAAAACGAACCAACATTAGAATTGAAAATTGCGACATATCGTATGCATAAAGGGTTGCACATGTTGACCTTTGAAGGTATCAACAATATTAATGATATTGAGCACTTAAAAGGTGAAATCCTTTTACAAGATAGAGACCACGAAGAAATTGAATTAGGGGAGCATGAATACTATTACTCAGATATTATTGGCTGTACCGTATTCGATGATAATGAAACACCTATTGGAAGAGTGATAGAAATTTTTGAAACGGGTGCCAATGATGTTTGGGTTGTCAAAGGTGATAAAGAATATCTTATACCATATATAGAAGATGTTGTTAAACATATAGATATTGAAGGTAGACGAATTGATATTACGCCTATGGAAGGACTGTTGGAGTAATGAAGATAGATTATTTAACTTTGTTCCCTCAAATGTTTGACGGTGTATTAAATCAATCGATTTTAAAAAGAGCGCAAGATAAGGAAATGCTACAAATTAATACTGTCGATTTTAGAGATTTTGCTGAAAATAAGCATAATCAAGTAGATGATTATCCATTCGGTGGAGGGCAAGGTATGGTGCTTAAACCAGAACCTATATTTAATGCAATGAAAGACATTGACAAAACAGAAAATACACGTGTGATTTTAATGTGTCCACAAGGTCGACCATTTAATCAAGAAATTGCACAGGAACTCAGTCATTCCGAGCATTTAGTTTTTATTTGTGGGCATTATGAAGGATATGATGAACGTATCCGTCAGCATTTAGTTACGGATGAAATTTCTATGGGAGATTATGTTTTAACAGGTGGAGAATTACCTGCGATGGTAATGACCGATGCAATAGTAAGATTAATTCCAGGTGTTTTAGGTAATCAACAATCACATGAAGATGATTCTTTTCAGGATGGATTATTAGAATTTCCACAATATACTAGACCACGTTCATATCAAGATATGAACGTACCAGAGGTATTATTGTCAGGAAATCATGCACATATTGATCTATGGCGTCATGAGCAAAAACTGATACGTACATGGGAAAAGCGTCCAGATTTATTAGAAAATTATCCACTTACGGATAAAGACAAAGATATTTTAGAAAGATACAAAAAGCAATTGAAAAATGAATAACAGTGTGCTAACATAATTTAAGTGTGCGACACACACGAAAATCACTATGATCCGCTGCTATATATTTGTCTAGGCAAGAACATAGGTTGAAGGAGAGAAAAAATAATGAGTAATCACAAATTAATCGAAGCAGTAACACAATCACAATTACGCACAGACTTACCTTCATTCCGTCCAGGTGACACTTTAAGAGTTCACGTACGTATTATTGAAGGTACTCGCGAACGTATCCAAGTATTCGAAGGTGTTGTAATCAAACGTCGCGGTGGAGGTATTTCAGAAACTTTCACAGTACGTAAGATTTCTTCAGGTGTAGGTGTGGAACGTACATTCCCATTACACACTCCAAAAATCGAAAAAATTGAAGTTAAACGTCGCGGTAAAGTACGTCGTGCTAAATTATATTACTTACGTGAATTACGTGGTAAAGCTGCTAGAATTAAAGAAATTCGTTAATCAGCATAAAAGTCATAAAAAAGAAGCGGTTCCTAATCGGAACTGCTTCTTTTTTATATTTTGTAATCAATTTGAAGATGATATTATCATTTTTTTATATAAATCCATTTTGTATAAACGAAACTTAAAATGATTCCAATAATACTTATTATTACTAATAACCATGTATGGGGCGGTGTATATTTAAGTGTAATTGTCTTTTGTCCTTGCTCTACAGGAATTACTGTCATGATACCATTACCTTTTTTAACTGGTAATGTTTTGCCTTTGTCTGTATAAGCTTTCATTCCATCTCTATAAGGCATTGGCAATACGAGGTAGCCTTCATCATTTTTATTTTTTTTAATTGTATAATGACGTGAATTTTGTGAAACTTTCACAGAATGTAGTTGTTTATGTGCTTTCTTTAATACATCGTAGTTTTCTCCATAAATTCCTTTAACATTAAAGCGATAATTACCTTTAGATAATTTTATATTCAAGTCTTGCACAGATTTTACTCGCATCGTTACTGGAGTGACAAAACGTCTATATTTATAAGATAGGTTATTACGATGTTGATTATATTCATTCACACCAACATTGTGAGCCTTGTCTGGCCCTAACAATTCAACATCCATCTCTACATAGAGATCTTCATACTGATTTGCAATAGATGCTGGTAACTGATAATGGACACCTCCACCATCCTTAGAAACGGTTAATTTATTTTTTTGCGTACGCTTTGCATTAATTAAATTGGTAGAAGTTTCTGATAGTAAGTTTTTATTTGGTGTGAACTGTTGATTTGTAGAATATTCATCTGCTTGATCAAAAACTACCCCCTGTAACATAGCTTGTTCTTTATCCATAGGCGATTTGAGATCTTTTTTATCGAATACTTTATTTGTAATGTGCGCACTTGGATAATTGGCTTTATTTGTTGAATGTATAAAGGATTCCTCATCAGAATGTTTGATTGTACTATGCTTAGAAAAGCCATAGGGGATATTCTTGTCTTCTGGGCGACGTATACGATCATTGACATCCCAAAGTGCCATCAAATTTGCTCTATTTGAAAGTAGACGATAAGTGCTGTTTTTATCCGTATGCATATTGATTTGTAATGTTTTATCATAATACTTTAAAATGTCGCCATCGAAAATGCTTGAATATAATGCAATACCGTTAAAATGATATATCATTGGTGAATTCAAGCCGTATTGTGACATGTAATCAATTCTACTGAATGGATCGTCTTGATGCTGTTTAATTTTATCTATTTTATTCGCTAGTGCAGGACTTTTATATTTTGAATCATGCATTGATGAAACAGTTGATTCGTATTTTTGAACATTATTGAAATGGTCGTTATCTAAAATAATCGCTTGTTGAATAATGAATAATATGATTAGCACAATAGACGGCCATTTTAATTTGAATAGTGATTTTTTATAAAGCAATATGCCGATAAAAATCATAATTACGAGACAGATGCCCATCCATGTCATTTTCTGGACTTTAACGATCATTTGCATGATTCCCATAATCATTAATACTGGAAGGGAAGCGAATATATACGACTTCAAAGATAATTCAGATAAATAATGAATGAACAATGCTATTAATCCAGCAGTAGTAAGTGCAAATATATAAACCCAACGGCGTTCAGGCGTTGAGAACCCATTAAACATACTATCGAAAAGAGGGGTTAGTGACCCTATAAGCATGATCCAAGTTGCAATCGCAAAAAGTTTATAATAATAATGTCGATATAGTTTAAAAGATAGTAAGGCAATGAGTGCGATGATAGTCACAGTGATATAAAATCCGTTTGTAAAAAAATGTTTTTGTCGTGCGAAATCTGTAATGACACCAAAATTAAAATTAGGATTACTTACTCTATCATTGTTTAAAAAAGAAGAAACGCCAGTATAAAAGCCCCAAATAGCAATTAAAGAACTTAATATAACAGCTGTAGGAATCATCCAAAGTTGTTGTTTCCTAGTAACAATATCTTTTGCATGAGGAAATACACATCTATAGATAAAGTAACTCAAAATTACAATGGCTTCGTAATAACTAAAATAAAAATTAGAAAATAATGTTAAAGCAATAGAAAAAATAAATAATCCTATTTTTCTTTCTTTGTAAAACCGTTCAATACCGAGCAAAGATAGGGGAAGAAAAATTAATAAATCTCCATAATATGACCAAGTAAAATTAAAATAAATAACGGTTGTTGAAGCTGCATATAACATTGAAGCCAAAAATACTATGTGTTTTTTGAGCTTGATATAATTAAAGAAATAGAACGCAACGATATATGTAGCGATGCATTTGAAAAAAGCTACTATTAATTGATTGCTTGCCCAATACGTGATGTCGCTAGGGTTGCTATTAAATATTACTTCAGATAACCATACGAATAAAAAATTAATTAGTACAAAAGGTGAGGTTGCGTAGTAATAGGATAAATCTTTAACATAATCTCCACCTAAACCAAAAGAATGGTCATAAAAACTTTTGAATTGGCTAAGGTGTTCGTAAAGATACATTTGGAAAGGCATCATTTGCCTAAAACCATCACCATGACCACTAAATACAGTACCGTCAGTTAAATAGCGATAAATATAAGGTGTGAACGTTAATAAAGCTACGCCGACGCCCATTAAAAGAATTGTTAAAAATCTTGTTAGTTTTTGGGACCAAATTCTATGAAACACGGTCATACCTCATCTCAGATAAACTCCTTTATTTAAGTTTAGATTTTTTCTTTAGACACCAAAAAATACTTATTAAGATACTTATAACTGAAATTATAATCATCGTAAACCAATATTTAGGGCGGTATTTAATGATAATTTCACTATCTTGTTTAGTGACTGGTACGCCAGTCATCATATAATTTACTTTTTTAGGTTTTACTTTTTTATGATCTACATAAGCCACCATACCGTCACGATATGGAATGTTAATCATTGCGATTCCCTTTGTATGTGGTGCTAACTTCACTTTTACTCCATTTTTAATATCATTATAATAATGATCTTGTTTCTTATTATAGGCTTTTTTGAGTTTGCTATAATTTTCACCATGAAGACTTTGAATATCAAAATAATAACTACCTCTAGGGTTAATAGCTATGTTAATATTACCATCTTTGTCTGGTTGTGTCCTATATAGTTGGTTTTCAACACCAGTTTTATAGGTCGAATTGTTATACAACCGGTGGTTAGCATAATTATTTATATTAATTGTATAATTACTGTCGGGTTGACCACGTCGAACTTTTAAATTTAAATAAAAGTCTGAATAACGTTTTCTTATGTGATTTGGGACGTGAATTTTAATCTGACCTTGGTTTTTGGTCAGATAGATTTGTTGATTATTTTTCACTTTTATATTTTGGTAAGATATTTTAGTCGCATCGATAAGGTTTTGTGCGTTATCCGTGTAAGGTTTACCTGAATTTTTTATAACAACACCATCCAACATCGCATGTTCTCGATCGATAGGCGTTTTTAAAGTGTCGGAATTATATATTTGATTAGTCACTTTTACAGTAGGCAAGTTTAAAGTATTCTCATAAATGTGGTATTGTCCCTCACTTTTTACATTTTTAAAATAACTAGGCACATTGTTTTCGTAATCTTTTAACATTAAATATTTCATTGAAAATAAACTGCTAATATTTTGTCGTCCATTAGTACTTTGGTATCTACTCACTGATTCAGATTGAAGGTTAATTTTCAAATCATCATAGTAATAGTCTAAAATGTTATGATGAAAAATACTTGAATATAAACTTGAACCTTTAAAGAATTGATACATCGGTGTGTTATCTTGTTCATTAACACGCCAATCGATACGTTCGTCTTCCGTTTTTGAATGATTCATTTCAGAGACTAATTGTCTTTGTAACGGTGTGTTAAATAGACTTGCATTGACATAATAGCGATTTGCTCGTTCAACATGGTCTTCAAAATAAATTTGATTGCGTATAAAAACGGCTACTACAAGTGTCGCTAATATCAATATGGCAGTATAATAAAAATAAATGAAACGTTTACGATAAGCTGAAGTTTTAAGACATAGTACTAGCAAACCTATCAAACAAACAATAGGTGTAAACCAGAGCCATGCAACAAAATCATCATAAATCCATGCACTCACATAAATAAAACTTAAACTGATGATTGAAGAAAAAATATAGTTTTTAATTGTTAACGTGCTAAAGTATTTTACATATAACCCAATGAGTAATGCAGCGTTAAAAGCAATTAGGTAATGCCATCTTTTTTGGGGAGCAGAAAAACCATTAAAGAGCTGGTCGACAAATGGCAAATAATTAGCACCTATAGTAAGTATCATAAAAATTGCAAATAACTTAAAATAAAAATGCTTGTATAGTTTAAATGATAACAGTGCTTGTATTACTATAAATAAAATGACTATTAAGTAATTGTCATAAAATACATTCGTGTTTTGGTTGAAAGGTTCTAAAAAATCTACGTCTCCATTAAAAGGTATACGTCTGTTATTGGTATAAGCACGTAAACCGTGATAAAAAAAGAAAAGACTGCAACCAAATGCTAAAATTGCAGCAATGAAGATGGTATATATTGCTTTAAACCTAGGTACGATATCATGTCTATGTTTAAATATTAGTCTAACTGTAAAATAGATTAGACCTACGATGAGTTGATAATACGCAAAATAAAAGTTATTTATTAAGGAAACTGTGACTACGATGATAAACATGGCTTTTTTTTCTTTTTGTAAAAATAATTCAATAGACCATAAGAGTAGCGGTAATAATATAAAAATATCACTGAAAAATGGCCAATATACAGTAAATCTAAAATAGAGTGGTGATATGACAAAAAGATATGACGTTAGTACTGCGATGCTTTTATTTTGAGTAATATAGCGTACAAAACCAAAAGTTGCTAACATCGCTAATGTTGATTTAAAAATGGACAATACAATAGCATTTGTCATCCAAAACATAATGTCTTGCGTGTCCCAATCAATCGCTAACTTTATGAGAAAGATGAAAATTACATTAAGTATAAACAAAATATTGGTTGAAAAATAGTAACTTAGGTCAGTGAAAAAATCTCCACCTAATCCGAAATCAGTGGCGTAAAACCATTGACCTTGACTCCATTTATCATACAAATACATTTGCATCGGTATCATTTGTTCCATGCCATCATTGGGCCCCGTAAATAAAACACCCTCATTTATAAATCTATAGATAACATAGCCATGTCCAATGATTGCTAATATAAAGCATAATAATATGTAAAAAAGCATCCTTTTCATGAGTAGTCTCCTGTAATCGAATTATTATTAATTCTATTGTAACGATTTTTTAGATTAATTGATAAAAATTACCATTATTTAATTTAAGAAAATTAATTTAAATATTATACTTATTTTGAAATTTAGTATTGATAAGATACTCAGTTGGTTAGTTTCACTACAATTCTAGACAATTTGGTAATTATTATAGGAAAATAGTGTGAATGAGTTTTTTTAATAAAGTAAATACAAATTTTTATTTATAACTATTCACCCCTCATGTTATGATTTTAAGGTCAATGAATGGTATGAGTAAAATATATAATTTTGAAACATAAACGTATGAGAAAGGTGATGTACATGGTAATTCAATGGTATCCAGGGCATATGGCGAAAGCAAAACGAGAAGTTGCAGAACAATTAAAGAAAGTAGATGTTGTTTTTGAACTAGTAGATGCTCGTATTCCTTATAGTTCAAGAAACCCAATGATTGATGATGTTATACAGCAAAAACCGAGAGTAGTGATTCTGAATAAAAAAGACATGGCGAATTTAAAAGAATTAGAAAAATGGGAGTCTTATTTTAAAGAAAAAGGCTATTATCCTGTGGCGATTGATGCTAAACATGGAAAAGGACTAAAATTAGTAGAACAAGCAGCTATTAAAGCAACACAAGAAAAATTTGATCGTGAAAAGAAAAAAGGATTAAAACCACGTGCGATTCGTGCGATGATCGTCGGCATTCCTAATGTTGGGAAATCTACACTTATTAATAAGTTAGCCCACAAATCTATTGCTAAAACTGGAAATACACCTGGTGTTACAAAGCAACAACAATGGATCAAAGTTGGCAATTCGCTCCAATTATTAGATACACCAGGTATACTTTGGCCCAAATTTGAAGACCAACTCGTAGGAAAAAAACTAAGTATTACAGGTGCGATTAAAGATAGTATCGTTCATTTAGATGAAGTTGCCATTTACGGTCTTGAATTTTTAAAAACGCATGATTATGAAGGATTGAAAAATCATTATAAAATAGATGTACCGATAGAAGCAGAAAATATAGAATGGTTTGATGCTATTGGACGTCGTAGAGGATTGTTGCGTAGTGGTAATGAAGTTGACTATGAAGCGGTCATTGAATTAATCATACATGAAATTAGAAATGCGAAAATAGGAACATATACGTTTGATGTTATTAAAGAAATGGAAGTGTAACGTGAATTTATGAAGCAAACGATAAAAGATATTAAAGACCACTTAGCCACCTTACACTCAGTTAATGAAATCCAGCTTCAACCATTTTATAAAGATGACCGTAAAGGTGTCCAAAAAGCCATAGCAACACGAATCAAGCAACTAGATAAGGAACAACAATTATTAAATCAATATCAAGCTATGACTTTTTATGAAAATCAAATATTAGCAAATGATGGAAATGCGATGATTTGTGGTATCGATGAAGTAGGCAGAGGCCCACTCGCAGGACCAGTTGTTGCATGTGCGGTGATATTAAATCATGATCATCACTTTACAGGCCTCAATGATTCGAAGCAACTGACCGCCAAAAAAAGAAAAGTATTAGAGTGCCAATTATTAGATGAATTACATGCTTATGCATTCGGCTATGCCACTGTAGAAGAAATTGATGAAATCAACATTTATGAAGCAACAAAATTAGCTATGAAACGTGCGATCAACGGATTGCCTGTTCAGCCAACCCATTTACTCATTGATGCGATGACACTAGAAACAGATATCGATCAAACATCACTTGTGAAAGGTGATGCTAAAAGTGTATCAATTGCTGCAGCAAGTGTCCTAGCTAAAGAAAATAGGGACAGATATATGACACAGCTTGCACAAAAGTTTCCGGAGTATGGGTTTGAAAAAAACGTTGGTTACGGAACGCAACAACATTTAGATGCAATTAAAAATCACGGCATTTTAAATGCCCACAGAAAAACATTTCAACCAATTAAATCGCTTTATAAATAATCTAAAAATTAAAAGAATTGAAATAAGTAGTTTAAATCAGTTTACAATAGCGCTTTCATTTCCTATAATTAAATATGAACTTAACCTAAGAAACAGGAGGATGGAGAATGAATATCCACGAGTATCAAGGTAAAGCAATATTTCGTTCAATGGGCGTTGCTGTCCCAGAAGGACGTGTAGCATTTACTGTTGAAGAAGCAGTTGAAAAGGCAAAAGAATTAGATTCAAATGTATATGTTGTAAAAGCGCAAATTCACGCCGGGGGTAGAGGTAATGCAGGCGGCGTTAAAATTGCAAAATCACTCTCTGAAGTGGAAACATATGCGAAAGAATTATTAGGTAAAACATTAGTAACACATCAAACAGGGCCAGAAGGTAAAGAAATTAAGCGCCTTTACATAGAAGAAGGCTGCGACATTCAAAAAGAATATTATGTTGGATTTGTAATCGATCGTGCAACTGACAGAGTAACTTTGATGGCATCAGAAGAAGGCGGTACTGAAATCGAAAAGGTTGCTGCTGAGACACCTGAAAAAATCTTCAAAGAAACAATCGATCCAGTTGTTGGATTAGCGCCTTATCAAGCAAGAAGAATTGCTTTCAATATTAATATTCCTAAAGAATCAATTAATAAAGCAGCTAAATTTTTAGTATCACTTTATAATGTATTTATTGAAAAAGATTGTTCAATTGTTGAAATCAACCCACTTGTAACTACAGGTGATGGACAAGTACTTGCATTAGATGCAAAACTTAATTTTGATGATAATGCGTTATTTAAACATAAAGATATCCAAGAATTACGCGATTTAGAAGAAGAAGATCCAAAAGAAATCGAAGCTTCTAAATATGATTTATCATACATTGCATTAGATGGCGACATTGGTTGTATGGTAAATGGTGCTGGTCTTGCAATGGCGACAATGGATACAATTAATCACTTTGGTGGTAATCCAGCGAACTTCCTTGACGTAGGGGGCGGCGCAACGAAAGAAAAAGTTACTGAAGCGTTTAAAATCATATTAGGTGATGAAAACGTAAAAGGTATCTTTGTTAATATCTTTGGTGGTATTATGAAATGCGATATCATTGCTGAAGGTATTGTTGCTGCAGTTAAAGAAGTTGAACTAACTTTACCGTTAGTTGTACGTTTAGAAGGTACAAATGTTGAAAGAGGTAAAGAAATTCTGAATGAATCAGGATTAGCTATTGAACCAGCTGCAACAATGGCAGAAGGCGCACAAAAAATCGTAAAACTTGTAAAAGAAGCGTAAGGAAAGGATGGGAACGCTAAGATGAGCGTAATGATAGATAAAAATACAAAAGTAATTGTACAAGGTATCACAGGGTCTACTGCACTTTTCCATACAAAACAAATGCTTGAATATGGTACGCAAATTGTTGCAGGGGTAACTCCAGGTAAAGGTGGACAAGTAGTAGAAGGCGTACCAGTTTTCAATACTGTTGAAGAAGCTAAAGAAGAAACTGGTGCAACTGTTTCAGTAATCTATGTACCTGCTCCATTTGCAGCAGATGCTATTTTAGAATGTATTGAAGCTGAGTTAGATTTAGCTATATGTATCACGGAGCATATTCCAGTTATCGATATGGTTAAAGTAAAACGTTATTCAGAAGGCAAGAAAACACGTGTGATTGGACCAAACTGTCCAGGTGTTATTACTGCAGATGAATGTAAGATTGGTATCATGCCTGGTTATATACACAAAAAAGGCCATGTGGGCGTCGTTTCACGTTCAGGTACATTAACTTATGAAGCTGTACATCAGTTGACTGAAGAAGGCATTGGTCAAACTACTGCAGTAGGTATCGGAGGAGATCCAGTTAACGGTACTAACTTTATTGATGTATTAAAACAATTTAATGAAGATGATGAAACGAAAGCAGTTGTTATGATTGGTGAAATCGGTGGTACTGCTGAAGAAGAAGCTGCCGAATGGATTAAAGCTAACATGAATAAACCTGTTGTAGGTTTCGTTGGTGGACAAACAGCTCCTCCAGGAAAACGTATGGGTCATGCTGGCGCAATTGTTTCTGGCGGTAAAGGTACAGCAGAAGAGAAAATTAAAACACTAAACAGTTGTGGTGTGAAAACTGCTGATACACCATCAGAAATTGGCACAACATTAATTGATGCTGCAAAAGAAGCTGGTATCTATGAACAGTTACTTACTATTAAATAAAGCAATTTAATAATAGAATAGCTTAAAAATGAGCACAAACTCCTAAAATATGTTGGAGTTTGTGCTATTTTCAGTGTTTGAATTTTGTATGGTGTTGAAGTAGTGTGGGGTACGTATTTAAATTTCTTCTTAAAACTAGATTACAAATACAGTCTAAATGAATTTAATTTGTAAACAAACTTTATATCGTTTTACTTTATAATTATTTTATAAAGGAGTACGATATATGAACATAGATTATTTATTTTTAAAATTGCGTTTCTCAGGATTGTCCACACATCAAATACATCGATTGCTGAAATATAAGAATGATTTTATGTTTTACAATAAACACGAGCAGCAAGCAATATTACAACTATATTTATCAACAATTAAATCTAAAAAGAAAGATCAAATATATCAAGATTTTGTAAACAATCCCATTGATGCCATTCTTATTCAATTACATAAATGGAACAATAATTTTATTGGTATTAACCATCCATCATATCCGAAATTGCTTCGCGAAATACATGATCCTCCACTTATACTTTTTTATAAAGGAGATATCACGTTAACAACGCGTGATCAAACCCTTGCAATCGTTGGATCTAGACATGCTACTCGATATACAGGGGATGCATTGAAATTCCTTTTCCCTTCATTTAAAAAGAAAGATCTAACCATAGTCTCTGGATTAGCAGAAGGTGCAGACCAAGCAGCACATCAACATGCATTAGACAATCAAATGTCAGCGATTGCGGTGTTAGGATTTGGCCATCTTAATCATTATCCCAAATCAACGCAAAATATTAGAAATCAACTTGAGCGCACTGGCTTAGTCATAAGTGAATATTTACCATATCAAAAGCCGCTTAAACATCATTTTCCAGAAAGAAATAGATTAATTAGTGGTTTATCAAAAGGGGTTTTGATTACAGAATCTACAATTAAAAGTGGTACTTCTATTACGACTAATTGTGCATTAGAACAAAATAGAGAAGTATATGTTTTGCCAGGTTCGATGTTCAATGATATGACAATGGGGAACTTAATAAGTGCGCAAGAAGGGGCGAAAATTGTTATATCTGCGAAAGACATCATAGATGATTTTAACTAAAATTTAGATCAATGTATTTATTTGAACAATTGTTTTATAGTTGAAAAAGATGTGTATAAACAGTGTCTTTTCCTTTATTTAATTCTAAATACACCTTTGATTAAATAAATTTAAAATTAAAAACATTGACAAAAACAAAATAGACCGTTTATCATTTATCTTTGTAATTAGAAATGCAAGGGGGTAACTACTTTGGCAGAAAATTTAGTCATAGTTGAATCGCCTGCAAAAGCTAAAACCATTGAAAAATATTTAGGTAAAAAATATAAAGTTATCGCATCTATGGGGCATGTTAGAGATTTGCCAAGAAGCCAAATGGGCGTAGATGTAGAAAATGACTATGAACCCAAATATATTACTATACGCGGTAAGGGCCCTGTTGTTAAGGAATTAAAAAAACATGCTAAGAAAGCAAAAAATATATTCTTAGCAAGTGACCCCGACCGTGAAGGTGAGGCAATTGCTTGGCATTTAGCGAATATATTGAATTTAGAAGACGCTACTGAAAATAGAGTAGTATTTAATGAAATAACCAAAGATGCAGTGAAACAAAGTTTTAAACATCCTAGAGGCATAGAAATGGAACTTGTGGATGCACAACAGGCTAGAAGAATTTTAGACCGTTTAGTTGGTTATAATATTTCTCCTGTTTTATGGAAGAAAGTTAAAAAAGGACTTTCTGCTGGTCGCGTTCAATCTGTCGCATTAAGATTAGTCATTGATCGTGAAAATGAAATTAGAAATTTCAAACCAGAAGAATATTGGAAAATAGAAGGAGAATTTAGATATAAAAAATCTAAATTTAGTGCTAAATTCTTACATTATAAAAACAAGCCATACAAATTAACTAATAAAAATGATGTTGAGACGATTACGTCACAGCTTGATGGGAATCAATTTGAAGTTACAAAGGTAACAAAAAAAGAAAAGACGCGTTATCCTGCCAATCCATTTACGACTTCAACACTTCAACAAGAAGCTGCAAGAAAATTGAATTTCAAAGCGCGTAAAACAATGATGCTTGCCCAACAATTATATGAAGGTATTGACTTGAAAAGACAAGGTACAGTTGGTTTAATCACTTATATGCGTACAGATTCTACTAGAATTTCTGAACAAGCTAAAAGTGAAGCCAAGGATTATATTAAAGACACTTATGGTAATGAATATACTTCGAATCGTAAATCTAAAGGTCAAGGAGATCAAGATGCACACGAAGCTATAAGACCATCAAGTACTTTACGTACACCTAGCGAAATGAAAAATTATTTAACTAGAGATCAACATAGACTGTATAAATTAATTTGGGAGCGTTTTGTAGCAAGTCAAATGGCACCTGCTATTTTAGATACAGTAGCATTAGATTTAACACAAAATGATTTGAAATTCAGAGCAAATGGGCAAACAATTAAATTCAAAGGTTTTATGACTTTATACGTTGAAACAAAAGATGATGGAGATGAAGGTAAAGAAAATAAATTACCTAATATCAATGAAGGTGAAATGGTTACAGCAACCAATATTGAACCTTCACAACATTTCACTCAACCTCCACCACGTTATACAGAAGCAAGATTGGTAAAAACTTTAGAAGAAATGAAAATTGGTCGTCCTTCAACTTATGCACCGACAATTGATACTATACAAAAAAGGAACTATGTTAAAAATGAAAGTAAACGGTTTGTTCCTACCGAATTAGGCGAAATTGTTCATGAACAAGTAAAAGAATATTTCCCAGAAATTATAGATGTAGATTTTACAGTTAATATGGAGACATTACTCGATAAAGTTGCAGAAGGTGAAATTGCTTGGAAAAAAGTTATTTCAGATTTCTATAATAGTTTTAAGCAAGATGTTGAACGTGCAGAGGAAGAAATGGAAAAAATAGAAATTAAAGATGAACCTGCAGGAGAAGATTGTGAAGTTTGCGGTGCACCAATGGTTATAAAAATGGGTCGATATGGTAAATTTATGGCATGTTCAAACTTCCCTGATTGTAGAAACACTAAAGCAATCGTCAAAACAATTGGTGTGACTTGCCCTAAATGTAAAGAGGGCGATGTCGTTGAACGTAAGTCTAAGAAAAATCGTATCTTCTATGGTTGTTCTAAATATCCCGAATGTGATTTTGTAACTTGGGATAAACCTATTGGACGTGATTGTCCAAAATGTGAACATTATTTAGTTGAGAAAAAACAAGGACGTAAAAGTCAGGTTGTTTGCTCAAATTGTGATTACAAAGAAGAAGAACAAAAATAACAAATATATAAATTGATTATTAGAAAAGGAAACTGTATTTTTTAATAATATTTAGCAACTTACGATTCATATTTATAATGTAGAGATATGTTATTTAGCTTATAAAATAGTGTCGTAGTTGCTATTTTTTTTGTATAGGAGGATATATATATGACTCAAATTGTCAATGTTGTAGGGGCTGGCTTAGCTGGCTCAGAAGCCGCTTATCAATTAGCGCAAAGAGGCATTCATGTAAATTTAATTGAAATGAGGCCAGTTAAACAAACGCCGGCACATCATACAGATAAATTTGCTGAATTAGTTTGTTCCAATTCATTACGTGGCAATGCGCTTACGAATGCCGTGGGTGTATTGAAAGAAGAAATGCGTCGAATGGATTCATTGGTTATAACTGCAGCAGACAAAGCGCGTGTTCCTGCTGGTGGTGCGTTAGCTGTAGATAGACATGATTTTGCAGGGTATATTACTGAAACATTGAAAAACCATCCGAATGTAACTGTAATTAATGAAGAAATTAACACTATACCTGATGGATATACAATCATTGCTACTGGTCCATTAACAACAGATCAATTAGCTCAAGAAATTGTTGACGCAACAGGTAAAGATCAACTATATTTTTATGATGCTGCAGCACCGATTATTGAAAAAGATAGTATTGATATGAATAAAGTTTATTTAAAGTCACGTTATGATAAAGGTGAAGCTGCTTATTTAAATTGTCCGATGACGGAAAAAGAGTTTAACAGATTTTATGATGCTTTATTAGAAGCAGAGGTCGCACCAGTGAATGAATTTGAAAAAGAAAAATATTTCGAAGGTTGTATGCCATTTGAAGTAATGGCAGCACGTGGACGTAAAACGTTATTGTTTGGTCCGATGAAACCAGTTGGCTTAGAAGATCCCAAGACTGGCGAAATACCATATGCAGTTGTACAGTTACGTCAAGACGATGCTGCTGGTACTTTGTATAATTTAGTAGGGTTTCAAACACATCTAAAGTGGGGTGCACAAAAAGAAGTACTTAGATTGATACCAGGTTTAGAGAATGTTGAAATTGTTCGATATGGTGTCATGCATAGAAACACATTTATTAACTCCCCTGATGTACTCACTGAAACTTATGAATTAAAAGGAAGAGAATCTCTTCATTTTGCTGGTCAAATGACTGGTGTAGAAGGTTATGTAGAAAGTGCAGCAAGCGGCTTGATTGCTGGTATCAACGTAGCTCATAAAGTTGAAAATAAAGGAAGGGTTATTTTCCCTAGAGAAACGATGCTGGGTAGCATGGCTTATTATATTGCTCATGCGAAAAATGAAAAAAACTTCCAGCCGATGAATGCCAATTTTGGTTTGCTACCGGATTTAGATGAAAAAATTAAAGATAAAAAAATAAGATATGAACAACTTGCTCATAGAGCTTTGACATATTTGGACAACTTTAAAGAAACATTATGATGTTAATATAGTGAAATATTGATTCAGAAAATTAAAAAAAGTTTTTCTCAATTTAATAGTTATGTTTCGCAGTTCCCTCTATCGATATGCTACAATTTATATCGATGGAGGGGTTTTTATTGGAAGAAATCCAACAAGCTTATTTATACATGCTTAAAGTAGAACGACATTTTTCTGAACATACATTGAAATCATATCATGATGATTTAGAGCAATTTAATGATTTTTTAAATCAAGAGCATTTAAGCTTAGCTAATTTTGAATATAAAGATGCTAGAAATTACCTAAGTTTTTTATATTCAAAAAACTTGAAAAGAACATCGGTTTCTCGTAAAATTTCTACGCTGAGAAGTTTTTATGAGTATTGGATGGTACAAGACGAAAGTGTCATAAATCCATTTATACAATTAGTTCATCCGAAAAAAGAACAATATTTACCGCACTTTTTTTATGAAGAAGAAATGGAAGCATTATTTAAAACAGTAGATAAAGATTTAAAAAAAGGATTAAGAGATCGTGTTATTTTGGAGCTTTTATATGCTACTGGTATCAGGGTATCAGAGTTAGTAAATATCAAAGAGCAAGATTTGGATATGAATTTACCAGGTGTTAAAGTTTTAGGTAAGGGTGGTAAAGAAAGGTTTATCCCTTTCGGTGAATTTTGTAAACAAAGCATTGAACATTACTTAGAAGCATTTAGTCCTAAAAAAGGTACTGAACACGACTATTTGTTAGTTAACATGAACGGTGCGCCTATCACTGAGCGTGGCATTCGTTATGTGTTAAATGATGTAGTGAAACGAACTGCTGGTGTAACAGATATACATCCGCATAAATTAAGACATACATTTGCTACACATATGTTAAATCAGGGTGCTGACTTAAGAACAGTGCAATCATTACTAGGACATGTCAATTTATCGACGACAGGTCGTTATACACATGTTACGAATGATCAATTAAAAAAAGTATATTTAAATGCACATCCTCGTGCAAAAAAGGAGAATTAAAATATGAGTACATCTATTCATGCGACAACTATTTACGCAGTACAACATAATGGACATTCGGCAATGGCTGGTGACGGACAAGTAACACTTGGCGAACAAGTTATTATGAAAAAAACCGCTAGAAAAGTTCGACGCTTATATAATGATAAAGTGTTAGCTGGATTCGCAGGTAGTGTGGCAGATGCTTTTACACTATTTGAAAAGTTCGAGACAAAATTACAACAGTTTAGCGGTAATTTAGAAAGAGCCGCTGTTGAGTTAGCGCAAGAATGGAGAGGCGATAAACAGTTAAGACAGCTAGAAGCGATGCTTATTGTGATGGATAAAGATTCAATACTAGTCGTAAGTGGTACTGGAGAAGTGATTGCGCCAGATGATGATTTAATTGCAATTGGATCCGGTGGCAATTATGCCTTAAGTGCAGGTAGAGCATTAAAACGTCATGCTACTGATTTAAGTGCGCGTGAGATGGCATATGAAAGTTTAAAGGTTGCCTCTGATATTTGCGTGTTTACGAATGACCAAATCGTTGTGGAAGAACTTTAAAAAACTTATATTTTAAAATATGTTGTAATAACAAAAAGTAAAAATTTATGAAATAAATGTATAATAAATAATGGATTTTTGAAGAAAATAAAGTAACGGAGGTATTTCTCATATGGAGTCGAATGGTATTAAATTAACGCCAAAAGATATCGTTTCAAAACTTAACGAATATATAGTTGGTCAAGATGACGCTAAACGCAAGGTAGCAGTAGCATTAAGAAATAGATATAGACGAAGCCTACTTTCTGACGAAGAGAAACAAGAAATTGCACCGAAAAACATTTTAATGATTGGACCAACTGGCGTAGGGAAAACTGAAATTGCGCGACGCATGGCTAAAGTGGTTGGTGCGCCTTTTATTAAAGTAGAAGCTACGAAATTCACCGAAGTAGGATACGTTGGGCGTGACGTTGAAAGTATGGTTAGAGACTTAGTTGATATTGCTGTTAGATTGGTAAAAGAGCAAAAGAAAGCGTTAGTTGAAGATGAAGCACGAAGTAAAGCAAACGAAAAATTAGTTAAACTTTTAGTTCCAAGCATGAAAAAGAAAGCAAATAGCACTAACAGCAACAACCCTTTAGAGTCTCTTTTTGGCGGAGCAATACCTAATTTTGGTCAAAATAATGAGGACGATGATGAAGAAACGCCAACTGAAGAAATCAAAACAAAGCGTTCTGAAATCAAACAACAATTATTAAATGGTTCACTTGAAGAAGAAAAAGTGAGATTAAAAGTCGAACAGGACCCAGGTGCTTTAGGTATGTTAGGTACAAATCAAAACCAACAAATGCAAGATATGATGAACCAACTAATGCCTAAGAAAAAAGTGGAAAGAGAAGTCCCTGTCAAAACTGCTCGAAATATTTTGACTGATGAATATGCGGATGAACTGATTGACCAAGAAACTGCCAATCAAGAGGCTATTGAGCTAGCCGAACAAATGGGAATTATTTTTATTGACGAAATAGATAAAGTGGCTACTAACAATCAAAATTCAGGTCAAGATGTTTCACGACAAGGTGTACAAAGAGATATTTTACCTATACTTGAAGGTAGCATGGTTCAAACTAAATATGGTACTGTTAATACTGAACATATGCTATTCATTGGTGCTGGTGCATTCCATGTTTCAAAACCAAGTGATTTAATACCTGAATTACAAGGTCGTTTCCCAATTCGTGTTGAATTAGAAAGCCTGTCTGTGGAAGACTTTGTAAGCATTTTAACTGAACCCAAATTATCATTGATTAAACAGTATGAAGCGCTACTCCAAACGGAACAAGTAACGGTGAATTTCACCGAAGAAGCGATTAAACGTTTGGCAGAGATTGCCTTTCAAGTTAACCAAGATACAGATAATATTGGTGCGCGTAGATTGCATACAATATTTGAAAAAATGTTAGAAGATTTATCGTTCGAAGCACCGAGCATGCCACATGCCGTTGTAGATATCACACCTCAATATGTTGATGATAAGTTGAAATCAATTTCAACAAATAAAGATTTAAGTGCATTTATTTTATAATATAAACAAAAAGGAGAAGTAATATGAGCTTATTATCAAAAACAAGAGAATTAAATACACTTTTGCAAAAGCACAAAGGAATCGCTGTAGACTTTAAAGACGTCGCACAAACGATAAGTAGTGTAACAGTGACAAATGTTTTCATTGTGTCAAGAAAAGGTAAAATTTTAGGATCAAGTTTAAATGAATTGTTAAAAAATGAACGTATTATTCAAATGCTAGAAAATAGACACATACCTGTGGAATATACAGATAAGTTAATGGATGTAAAAGAAACAGAATCCAATATTGGAATCGAAAGTGATCTTTCAGTTTTTCCACCTGAAAACGAAGATGTATTTAAAGATAGTAAGTCAACTATCTTTCCAATATTAGGTGGCGGAGAAAGACTAGGTACGTTAGTGCTAGGACGTGTACAAGACGACTTTTCTGAAAATGATCTTGTTTTAGGTGAGTATGCGGCTACAGTTATTGGCATGGAAATTCTGCGTGAAAAACATAATGAAGTTGAACAAGAAGCTAGAGATAAAGCTGCGATTAATATGGCAATCAATTCATTATCATACTCAGAAAGTGAAGCGATTGAACATATTTTTGAAGAATTAGGTGGTAAAGAAGGCTTGTTGATTGCTTCTAAAGTAGCTGACAGGGTTGGAATTACACGTTCTGTGATTGTTAATGCATTGCGTAAGTTAGAAAGCGCAGGAGTTATTGAATCACGTTCATTAGGTATGAAAGGTACGTTTATTAAAGTTAAAAAAGAAAAATTCTTAGATGAATTAGATAGAATAAAATAAAATGTAGAATCACTTTTAAATGTGATTGCTATATACGCTTTCATATCATTTAGTATATCCATGCGTTATGCGTTTATTTAGTGAATATGTAAAAAATAAATACAATATCATTTTATAATGGAAACTGCTTACTATATAAAGTGTTACAGTGATATTTGAATTGATAAAAATATGACTTGAATCTTCACTATTATAAATGAGAAATTATAAGCTGAACTATTGCTTTATATGTATGAATATGATATATTTATTCACGGCTATTAAGCCAATACGCACATAGAGAGCGGAAGTATAAAGGGTGCGATAAATTGTTATCGTGTTTATATGAGCTTTTTATGGAGGTAAAAAACCAATAGGAGGATTTTATTTATGGCAGTAATTTCAATGAAACAATTACTAGAAGCAGGTGTTCACTTCGGTCACCAAACACGCCGTTGGAACCCAAAAATGAAAAGATACATCTTCACTGAAAGAAACGGTATCTACATTATCGACTTACAAAAAACAGTGAAGAAAGTAGAAGAAGCTTACAACTTTATAAAACAAATTTCAGAAGATGGCGGAAAAGTTTTATTTGTTGGTACGAAAAAACAAGCACAAGAATCAGTGAAAGCTGAAGCTGAACGTGCTGGTCAATTCTACGTTAACCAAAGATGGTTAGGTGGTATTTTAACTAACTATAAAACAATTTCAAAACGTATCAAACGTATTTCTGAAATTGAAAAAATGGAAGAAGATGGCTTATTCGAAGTATTACCTAAAAAAGAAGTAGTAGAACTAAGAAAAGAATATGACCGTTTAATTAAATTCTTAGGCGGAATTCGTGATATGAAATCTATGCCTCAAGCATTATTTGTAGTTGACCCTCGTAAAGAGCGCAACGCAATTGCTGAAGCACGTAAATTACACATCCCAATCGTTGGTATTGTGGATACTAACTGTGATCCAGATGAGATCGATTATGTTATCCCTGCAAACGATGATGCTATCCGTGCCGTTAAGTTATTAACAGGTAAAATGGCAGATGCAATCTTAGAAGGTCAACAAGGTGTATCAAATGAAGAAGTAGCGGCTGAACAAAACATTGATTTAAATGAATCAAAAGAAGAAGCTACTGAAGCAGAAACAACTGAAGAAAACACTTCTGTTGAATCAAACTAAGAATAATGTAAAATGGGTGATAAGATATTTAAGCTTATCACCTTTTTTTAAAATAAATATATTAAAATTCATTAAATAATGGAGGAATATGAAATGGCAATTTCAGCTAAACTTGTAAAAGAATTACGTGAAAAAACTGGCGCTGGTATGATGGACTGTAAAAAAGCGTTGACAGAAACTGATGGTGATATTGATAAAGCTATTGATTACCTACGTGAAAAAGGTATTGCGAAAGCAGCTAAAAAAGCTGACCGTATCGCTGCAGAAGGACTAGTACATGTAGAAGAAAAAGGAAATGAAGCGGCAATCGTAGAAATTAATTCAGAAACTGACTTCGTAGCACGTAACGAAGGTTTCCAAGAATTAGTGAAAGAAATTGCTACACAAGTGTTAGAGAGTAAAGCTGATACTGTTGAAGCTTTATTAGAATCTGAATTAGCTGACGGTAAAACTGTAGACCAACGCATGAAAGAAGCAATCTCTACAATCGGAGAAAAATTAAGTATCCGTCGTTTTGCTGTTAGAACAAAATCAGATAATGATGCATTTGGTTCATATTTACACATGGGTGGACGTATCGGTGTATTAACAGTTGTTGAAGGTACTACTGATAGCGATGCTGCTAAAGATGTAGCTATGCATATTGCTGCGATTAACCCTAAATATGTTTCATCTGAACAAGTAAGTGAAGATGAAATTGCTCATGAAAAAGAAGTATTGAAACAACAAGCTTTAAACGAAGGCAAACCAGAAAAAATTGTTGAAAAAATGGTTGAAGGTCGTTTACGTAAATATTTACAAGAAATTTGTGCAGTTGACCAAAACTTTGTTAAAGATCCTGATCAAACAGTTGAAGCTTTCTTAAAATCAAAAGGTGGAAAACTAGTTGACTTCGTACGTTATGAAGTAGGCGAAGGTATGGAAAAACGTGAAGAAAACTTTGCTGACGAAGTAAAAGGACAAATGAAATAATATTTCATAGTTTGAACAAGAAAGAAGACACCTTTTTGTGCTCCGTATGAAAGACTTACTTTTATATTGGAAGTTCTACTGTGTCTTCTTTACTTGTATCAAATACATATTTTCACAATAGAGAGGATAAGACAATGGCTCAAACTTCTAAATATAAACGTGTCGTTTTAAAATTAAGTGGTGAAGCACTAGCAGGTGAAGATGGATTCGGGATAAATCCCATAATTATTAAAAGTGTTGCTCAACAAGTAGCTGAGGTAGCAAAAATGGATTGTGAAATTGCAGTGATTGTTGGCGGAGGTAATATCTGGAGAGGTAAAACTGGTAGTGATCTAGGTATGGATCGTGGTACAGCAGATTATATGGGCATGCTAGCTACTGTTATGAATGCTTTAGCACTACAAGACAGTTTGGAACAATTAGAGTGTGATACACGTGTATTAACTTCTATAGAGATGAAACAAGTTGCAGAACCTTATATTCGTCGTCGCGCAATTAGACACTTAGAGAAAAAGCGTGTTGTTATATTTGCTGCTGGCATAGGTAATCCATACTTCTCAACTGACACAACTGCAGCTTTACGTGCTGCTGAAGTTGAAGCAGATGTTATCTTAATGGGCAAAAATAATGTTGATGGTGTCTATTCTGCAGATCCTAAAAAAGATGAAAATGCGGTTAAATATGAACATTTAACACATATTCAAATGTTACAAGAAGGCTTACAAGTCATGGACTCAACAGCATCTTCTTTCTGTATGGATAACAATATCCCGTTGAATGTATTCTCTATCACAGAAGAAGGAAATATTAAACGCGCTGTTATGGGTGAAAAAATAGGAACATTAATTACAAAATAATTTAGAGGTGTATAAAATGAGTGACATAATTAATGACACGAAAACAAAGATGAAAAAATCAATTGATAGTCTTTCAAGAGAGTTAGCTAATATTAGTGCTGGTAGAGCAAATTCAAACCTTTTAAACGGTGTTACTGTTGATTATTATGGAGCACCAACACCTATTCAACAATTAGCGAGTATCAATGTACCAGAAGCTCGTCTTTTAGTCATTTCACCATACGACAAAACATCAGTGGCTAATATTGAAAAAGCAATTAATGCAGCAAACTTAGGCGTAAACCCATCTAGTGATGGTGAGGTCATTCGTATAAGTGTGCCTGCATTAACAGAAGAACGTCGTAAAGAGCTTGTAAAAGAAGTTAAAAAAATTGGTGAAGATTCTAAAGTTGCAGTTAGAAACGTACGCCGTGATTCGAATGACGAACTTAAAAAGCAAGAGAAAAACGGTGACATCACTGAAGATGACTTAAGAACTCAAACGAATGAAGTACAAAAAATAACTGACGATTCTATAAATGACATTGATAAATTATTAGAAGAAAAAGAACAAGATATTATGTCAGTATAAACATGGTAATTATGATATGTTTTTTGTGAGTAAATACTCAACATTAAGTTGTTTGGTATTGAAAATGAAGCATATTATAAATTTATCTGAACTGTATCAAATCAGACTTTGGTACAGTTTTTTTATTTGTTTATTCATTGCGCTTATCTAGTATGATAAAATGATAGATAATTGCATTTAGAAGCTAATTTAATAAGCAGAGATGATAACGCTCGGAGGAAATACCATGTTTAAAAAGCTAAACAAGAAAAAAAACCAGCCTAATGCATCCAACAATGAGTTGGATCTACATAATGTACCTAATCATATAGCAATTATTATGGATGGCAATGGACGCTGGGCTAAACAAAGAAAATTGCCTAGAATCAAAGGCCATTATGAAGGTATGCAAACGATTAAAAAAATAACTAAAGAAGCTAGTGATTTAGGTATTAAATATTTAACGTTGTATGCATTTTCAACTGAAAATTGGACAAGACCTAAAAATGAAGTCAATTATATCATGAATTTGCCGGTTAACTTTTTAAAAACCTTTTTACCTGAATTAATAGAAAATAATGTTAAAGTAGAAACGATTGGTTTTTTAAATGATTTACCAACTGCAACACTTGAAGCGATTAATAAGGCAAAAGAACAGACCAAAGCAAACACAGGATTAAAATTAATTTTTGCAATTAACTATGGTGGACGTGCTGAAATTGTCCATAGTGTAAAATCAATTTATGAAAAATTATCTTCAGAAGGCTTATCCAGTGATCATATTACAGAGCAATTGATTAACGAACATTTAATGACCCACGATTATCCTGATCCAGACCTTTTAATTAGAACCTCAGGTGAGCAACGAATTAGTAACTTTCTTATCTGGCAAGTGTCTTACAGTGAATTTATATTCAATGAAAAATTTTGGCCAGATTTTGACAAAGAAGAATTAATAAACTGTATTAAAATTTATCAATCTCGTCAAAGACGTTTTGGGGGATTATAAATAGTTAGGAGAATAGTATGAAAGTTAGAACTTTAACAGCAATAATAGCACTTATTGTTTTTCTACCTGTATTGTTAAAGGGTGGCCTTGTACTAATGCTTTTTTCTTATTTATTAGCATTTATAGGTCTCAAAGAATTGTTGAATATGAATATGATAAAGTTCCTATCCATCCCAGGAATTATAAGTGCATTAGGAATATTAATTATTATGATACCGCAAGAAGCAGGTACATGGGTAAACGATTTACAATTAAAATCTTTAATAGCAATGAGTTTTATTTTACTCAGTTATACAGTACTTTCTAAAAATAGATTTAGTTTTATGGATGCTGCCTTTTGTTTAATGTCTATAGCTTATGTAGGGATAGGCTTCATGTATCTATATGAAACTAGATCAGAAGGATTACATTACATACTTTTAGCTTTCTTAATTGTGTGGTCTACAGATACTGGCGCGTATATTTTTGGTAGATTAATGGGTAAACATAAATTATGGCCTGTCATCAGTCCCAATAAAACAATTGAAGGATTTATTGGCGGTATTATTTGTAGTTTGATAGTTCCGCTTGTAATGATGATGTTTATAGATTTTGATATTGCAATATGGTTACTACTGTTATGTACGGTTATTTTAAGTATGTTTGGTCAGTTAGGAGACTTAGTAGAGTCAGGCTTTAAACGTCATTTTGGTGTGAAGGATTCTGGACGCATTTTACCTGGTCACGGTGGTATATTAGATCGATTTGATAGTTTTATGTTTGTCTTACCATTATTAAACATATTCTTAATATAAGTGATTTTAAGGTAAACGAAGTGCCAATAAAATTGTATAATTGAACAATAAAAGGAGTTATGAATTTAAATGTCGATGAGAAATCAAATGAAACATTTAAGTTTTTAACTCCTTTTCATAAGTTTTTAAAATATGTTACAGAGATATTAAGTGTTAAGTCATGATAATTTTTTCTACTGCATAAAGTTACGTGTATCAGCTAGTATTGTTATGTTATAATTTTATAATCAAAAGCATTAAAATAGCTTATATATTATAGCAATATAAAAAATAATGGAACAATCTTACGGAAAATATGAGGTGTATCAATTTGAGTTTTCTAGTGACAATTATTTCTTTTATAATCGTATTTGGTGTTCTTGTAACAGTTCATGAATACGGTCATATGTTTTTTGCAAAAAGAGCTGGCATTATGTGTCCAGAATTTGCAATTGGAATGGGGCCAAAAATTTTTAGTTTCAGAAAAAATGAAACTTTATATACCATTCGTTTATTGCCTGTTGGAGGATATGTAAGAATGGCAGGTGACGGGTTGGAGGAACCACCCGTTCAACCAGGTATGCATGTAAAGATAAAATTAAATGATAAAGATGAAATCACACATATCATTTTAGATGATCAACATAAGTTCCAACAAATTGAAGCAATGGAAGTTAAACAATGTGATTTTAAAGAAGATTTATACATTGAAGGTGTAACTGCATATGATCAGCAAAGACATCATTATCAAATTGCTGACAAAGCCTATTTTGTTGAGAATGGTAGTTTAATTCAAATAGCTCCCAAAAACCGACAATTCACACACAAAAAGCCTTATCAAAAATTCTTAACACTGTTTGCTGGCCCATTATTTAACTTTTTACTTACATTAGTATTATTTATTGGCTTAGCTTATTATCAAGGTACACCAACAAATACAGTTGATAAAGTGGCGCAAGATAGCCCAGCAGCACACGCAGGCTTAAAAACAGGTGATACTATCGTGAAAATTGCTGACAAATCTATCAATAGTAAATCTGATATAGATCAAGCAATATCACAGGTTAAAGACAAAAAGACACAAATTAAAGTAGAACGAGATGGTAAAACAGAAACCTTGCAAGTAAAACCAAAAAAATATGAACAAAAAGTAACTAAAACACATTCAGAAACTAAATATTTGTTAGGTTATACTGCTTCTACTGAACATACGGTATTTAAACCGATTACTGAAGGCGTAAAGCAAACAATTGTAGCTGGAAAACTGATATTTACCGCGATTTTAAGCATGATTGCGAGCATTTTCACCGGTCAATTTTCATTTGATATGTTAAATGGTCCAGTCGGTATCTATCATACAGTTGACTCTGTTGTTAAAACAGGTATTATTAATTTGATTTCTTGGACAGCTTTACTAAGCGTCAATTTAGGTTTAATGAATTTATTACCAGTCCCAGCACTTGATGGCGGACGAATCTTATTTGTAATATATGAAGCGATTTTTAGAAAACCATTAAACAAAAAAGCAGAAACGACAATTATTGCAATTGGTGCAGTATTTGTATTAATTGTAATGGTCTTAGTGACGTGGAATGACATTCAACGTTATTTCTTATAAAAGGAGAGCATGTAAATGAAACAATCTAAAGTATTTATACCAACGATGAAAGAGGTACCTGCAGCAGCTGAAGCTTTGAGTCATAGACTTTTGTTAAAAGCAGGATTAATCAAACAAAGTACGAGTGGTATTTATAGCTATTTACCGTTAGCTGCTAAAGTTTTGAATAATATTGAAAGTATTGTAAGACAAGAAATGGAACGTATCGACGCTGTGGAAATTTTAATGCCAGCGTTACAAAAAGCAGAACTATGGGAAGAATCCGGTCGTTGGAGTGCATATGGTCCAGAATTGATGCGTTTGAAAGACAGACATGGTCGTGAGTTTGCACTTGGACCAACACATGAAGAACTTATAACATCTGTAATCAGAGATGAACTTAAATCATATAAACAATTACCACTTACTTTATTCCAAATACAATCTAAATTTAGAGATGAAAAACGCCCGCGCTTTGGATTGTTACGTGGTCGTGAATTTATTATGAAAGATGCATATTCATTTCATGCTGATGAGGCTTCATTAGATGAAACATACCAAGATATGTATCACGCATATGATCGCATATTTAAACGTGTCGGAATAAATGCGCGACCAGTAGTTGCAGATTCAGGTGCTATTGGTGGCAGTCATACACATGAATTTATGGCTTTAAGTGAAATTGGTGAAGACACAATAGTTTATAGTGAAAATAGTGATTATGCAGCTAATATTGAAAAAGCTGAGGTTGTATATCATCCCAATGAAAAGCATGATGAGATAGCGTCATTAACAAAAATAGAAACACCTCAAGTACACACAGCACAAGCATTAGCAACATTTTTAGAAAAACCACTGGATGAAATTACAAAATCCATGGTATTTAATGTTGATGGTGAATTTATTATGGTACTTGTACGTGGTCACCATGAAATTAATGATGTGAAATTAAAAGCATTCTTTGGTACGGATCACATCGAATTAGCTACAGAAGATGAAATTAAAAATTTATTAGGTGCATCTCCTGGTTCACTTGGTCCTATTTTCGATAAAAACATCAAAGTATATGCTGATAATTTTATAAAAGATTTAAATAATATTGTTGTAGGTGCTAATGAAGATGGTTACCATTTATTGAATGCAAACGTAGGGCGTGACTTTGAAATCGAAGCTTATGGAGACTTTAGATTTATTTTAGAAGGAGAGCCTTTAGCTGATGGATCAGGTGATGCTAAATTTGCCGAAGGAATTGAAGTTGGGCAAGTATTTAAACTTGGTACTAAATATTCTGAAGCAATGAATGCAACATTCCTGGATAATCAAGGTAAAGCTAAACCTTTATTAATGGGATGTTATGGTATAGGTATTTCTAGGACTTTAAGTGCGATTGTTGAGCAAAATAATGATGAAAATGGTATTATATGGCCTAAATCAGTAACGCCATTTGATTTACATTTAATTACAATCAATCCTAAAAAAGAAGAACAACGTGAATTGGCTGACCAATTATATAAACAATTAAAAGAAACATATGATGTACTTTATGATGACCGTAAAGAACGTGCAGGTGTTAAATTTAATGATGCCGATTTAATAGGATTACCAATTAGAGTAGTAGTTGGTAAAAATGCTGCTGAAGGTATCGTAGAAGTTAAACGACGTGATACAGGTGAAAGTGAAGATGTTCAAATTGATAACTTAAATAGTTATATTAATGATTTATACCTAAGTATATAAGTCAACAGTCAACTTTAACAAAATGATTGCTCTCATATACGTTGCTAAAATTAAGATGTAAGTTAAAACATTAATACGCATATACTTTATATAAATGCATATCATTGCTAAAAGTATTAGATGAAACTTTTAGTTTAACCTGTACTTTAATGTTTGATCATCCTTAATTAGTGAGCGGGAAAGCGAAATCGAATGGATCATGTTTGATTTCATTCCCGCTCTTATTTATGATAAGAAACCATAATGTAAAAATAGTAAAGTTTAAGTATTAGAAATTAAAGGTTTTACGTTATAAGATAGATAATGTACAAAATACAAACGCGACAGTTAAAGAAATTATATGAAATAGTAACGTAGTGTAATTAACAGTAAGGTGGTTATCGTCATGTCAATGACAAATCAAGAAAAATTCAAGATTTTAGCTGATCAAATTAAAATTGCAGATCATTTGGATCCAGAAATTTTAGCACAAAGTGAATTAACACGTGTAGATGTTAAAACAACGGATCGTACCTGGGTATTTCAGATAACATTTCCATATTTTTTACCAATTGAAGATTATCTGTTATTTATGAATGCAATTACTGAAGAATTTAAAACAATCGCTAAAGTCGATTGTAATTTTACAATCACAAATAAAGCGAATCAAGATGAATATGCATTGAAATACTTTAGTTATTGCATTGACCAAACTAAATTATCACCTAAAGTAAAAGGTCAGCTTAAGCAAAAGCGCTTAATTATGTCAGGGGATGTGCTCAAAGTCATGTGTCAGAATGATATAGAGCGAGATCATTTTGACAAAGCGTGCAATGGAAGTTTGATTAAAGCATTTCAACAATGTGGTTTTGCAATCAGCAGTATCATTTTTGAAACAGACCAAACATCTAATGGAGACGACTTGGCATCGTTAGAAGCACACATTCAACAAGAAGATGAGCAAAGTGCTCGTGAAGCCACTGAAAAGTTAGAAAAGATGCGTGCTGAAAAAGCTAAACAACAAGATAATAATGAAAGTACTGTAGCTAAATGTCAAATTGGAAAACCAATTCAAATAGAAAATGTAAAACCAATTGAATCGATTATTGAAGAGGAATTTAAAGTTGCAGTTGAAGGTGTTATCTTTGATATTAATTTAAAAGAATTGAAAAGTGGACGCCATATTGTAGAACTAAAAGTTACAGATTATACAGACTCCTTAGTATTGAAAATGTTCACTAGAAAAAATAAAGATGATTTAGCTCATTTTAAAGCTCTCAGTGTCGGTAAATGGGTTCGAGCACAAGGCAGAATAGAAGAAGATACATTCGTACGTGATTTAGTCATGATGATGTCTGATATAGAAGAAATAAAAAAAGCAGTTAAACAAGATAAAGCAGACGAAAAACGCGTAGAATTTCACTTGCATTCGTCCATGAGTCAGATGGACGGCATTCCGAATATAAGTGCATATGTAGAACAAGCAGCTAAATGGGGCCACAAAGCTATTGCAATTACTGATCATAATGTGGTTCAAGCATTTCCAGATGCGCATGCTGCAGCAGAAAAAAATGATATTAAAATGATTTATGGCATGGAAGGCATGTTGGTCGATGATGGTGTGCCCATAGCGTATAAGCCTCAAGACATTGATTTAAAAACTGCAACATATGTTGTTTTTGACGTTGAAACAACAGGTCTATCTAATCAGTATGATAAAATTATCGAACTCGCAGCTGTAAAAGTACAAGAAGGAGAAATTATTGATAAGTTTGAACGTTTTAGTAATCCACACGAACGTTTATCTGAAACAATCAAGAATTTAACGCATATCACAGACGATATGCTCGTCAATGCACCTGAAATTGAAACTGTTTTAACCGAGTTTAAAGCGTGGGTCGGTGACGCGATATTTGTAGCACATAATGCATCATTTGATATGGGGTTCATTGATACCGGTTATGAAAAAACTGGCCTAGGCGCATCAACTAACGGTGTGATAGATACACTTGAACTTTCTAGAACCATCAACACTGAATATGGAAAACATGGTCTGAACTTTTTAGCTAAAAAATATGGTGTAGATTTAACACAACATCACAGAGCGATTTATGATACTGAAGCAACAGCTTATATTTTTATAAAGATGTTAAAACAATTAGAAGAAGCAGAAGTTTATAATCATCAAGATATTAATAAGTCTTTATCAAATGAAGACGCTTATAAACGTGCTCGCCCAAATCACGTAACACTTATTGTGCAAAATCAACAGGGCTTAAAGAACTTATTTAAAATAGTAAGCGCATCTTTAGTTAAATATTATTATAGAACACCTAGAATTCCACGTTCACTTTTAGATGAATATCGAGAAGGTATTCTTGTTGGTTCCGCATGTGATGAAGGTGAAGTATTTACTGCAGTAATGCAAAAAGACCAATCTCAAGTGGAAAGAATAGCAAAATACTATGATTTTATTGAAGTACAACCACCTGCATTATACCAAGATTTAATAGATAGAGAATTGGTGAGAGATAATGAAACATTACATGAAATTTATCAACGTCTCATCCAAGCTGGAGATGTGAATGATATACCTGTTATTGCAACAGGAAACGCGCATTATCTAAATGAACATGATGGTATTGCACGTAAAATTTTAATAGCATCACAGCCAGGTAACCCGTTAAATCGTAGTACTTTACCTGAGGCGCACTTTAGAACTACGGATGAAATGTTAGATGAATTACATTTCTTAGGTGATGCAAAAGCACATGAATTAGTTGTGAAAAATACAAATGACTTAGCAGACCGTATCGAACGCGTAGTTCCGATAAAGGATGAATTGTATACGCCCCGCATGGAAGGTGCTAATGATGAAATACGAGATATGAGTTATGCTAACGCCAGAGCATTGTATGGTGAAGATTTACCACAAATTGTAATTGACCGATTAGAGAAAGAGCTTGAAAGTATCATTGGGAATGGTTTTTCTGTGATATATTTAATTTCACAAAGACTGGTTAAAAAATCATTAGATGACGGTTATCTAGTTGGATCACGTGGCTCTGTAGGTTCGAGTTTTGTAGCGACAATGACTGAAATTACAGAAGTTAACCCATTACCTCCACATTATATTTGTCCAGAATGTAAAGAAAGTGAGTTCTTTAACGATGGATCCGTTGGTTCTGGTTTTGATTTACCAGATAAAAAATGTGCCACATGTGGATGTGATTTAATTAAAGAAGGCCAGGATATTCCTTTTGAAACTTTCTTAGGTTTTAAAGGTGATAAGGTTCCTGATATCGACTTGAACTTTAGTGGTGAATATCAACCACAAGCTCATAATTATACAAAAGAATTATTTGGTGAAGATAAAGTCTTTCGTGCAGGTACAATTGGTACGGTGGCTGAAAAAACAGCTTTCGGTTTTGTGAAAGGATTTTTAAATGATCAAGGTATTCACAAAAGAGGCGCTGAAGTTGATAGACTCGTAAAAGGTTGTACTGGTGTAAAACGTACAACAGGACAACACCCTGGAGGCATCATCGTTGTACCAGATTATATGGATATCTACGATTTTACACCTGTTCAATTTCCGGCAGATGATCAATCATCGGCTTGGATGACGACTCATTTTGATTTCCATTCAATACATGATAACGTTTTGAAACTGGATATATTAGGACATGATGATCCGACGATGATTCGTATGCTGCAGGATTTATCAGGTATTGATCCTAAAACGATACCTGTCGATGATAATGAAACTATGGGCATTTTTAGTTCGCCAGAACCTTTAGGTGTAACTTCAGAACAAATTTTATGTAAAACTGGAACATTTGGTGTGCCAGAATTTGGTACAGGATTTGTGCGCCAAATGTTAGAAGATACCAAGCCAACTACATTTTCAGAGTTAGTTAGAATATCTGGATTATCACATGGTACGGATGTTTGGCTAGGTAACGCACAAGATTTAATACGCTCAGGAACTTGTGATTTATCAAGTGTTATTTGTTGTCGTGATGATATTATGGTTTATTTAATGTATAACGGTTTAGAGCCTTCACTCGCCTTCAAGACAATGGAATTTGTACGTAAAGGTAAAGGGCTAACTGACGATATGGTTGAAGCAATGGTAGACAATGAAGTGCCAGATTGGTATTTAGATTCATGTAGAAAAATTAAATACATGTTCCCTAAAGCCCATGCGGCAGCATATGTATTGATGGCAGTACGTATTGCGTATTTCAAAGTTCATTATCCACTTTATTATTATGCAAGTTACTTTACGGTACGTGCATCTGATTTTGATTTAATTTCAATGATTAAGGATAAAGAAAGTATTCGAAATACAGTAAACGATATGTATTCACGTTATATGGATTTAGCCAAAAAAGAAAAAGATACTTTAACAGTATTAGAAATCATGAACGAAATGGCGCAACGCGGTTATCGTATGCAACCAATTAGTTTAGAGAAAAGTAAAGCATTTGATTTTATCATTGAAGATGATAGTTTGATTCCGCCATTTATTGCTGTTCCTGGATTAGGCGAAAACGTTGCACAACGTATCGTTGAAGCACGTGAAGAAGGACCGTTTTTATCAAAAGAAGATTTAAATAAAAAAGCTGGATTGTCACAAAAAGTCATCGAGTATTTAGATGAACTTGGTTCATTACCTAACTTGCCAGATAAAGCACAATTATCAATATTTGATATGTAATCGAGCAATTTATTAGTAGGTATGGAATAAAAAATGTTAAATGTATAAAATTTTGATATTAGTTATTGTCATACTATATGAAAATATATAGTTGTTTGTATAGGAAATGAACATATGGTATAATAATATTGCTTAAAAAATTAGACTCAGGCAGGAAGAGTGGGCGTTATACCCGCTCTTTTCTATTTGCCAAAAAAGGAGGTCAGTATGAGTAAAGTAACTGAGCAAGTTGAATCAATTATTCAACCCGTCCTTAACGACTTAAATTTTGAATTAGTTGAAGTCGAATACACAAAAGAAGGAAAAGATTACTTCTTAAGAGTATCCATTGATAAAGAAGGTGGCGTCGATTTAAACGATTGTGCCTTAGCTTCTGAAAAGATTAGTGAAATTATGGATGAAGAAGATCCTATTCAAGAAATGTATTATTTAGATGTAGCTTCTCCAGGTGCTGAAAGACCTATAAAAAAAGAAAAAGATTTCCAAAATGCTGTTACAAAACCAATATACGTTTCTTTATATGCGCCAATTGAAGGTGGAAAAGAATGGTTAGGTATCTTAAAAGAAGTAACAAGTGAAACGATTATTATGGAAGTAAAAGAAAAGTCAAAGAAGAAACAAGTTGAAATTCCAAGAAATAAAATCGCTAAAGCACGTCATGCTGTAATGCTTTAATGTGATGAGGAGGATGATAAGTCGTGTCAAGTAATGAATTATTATTAGCAACTGAATATTTAGAAAAAGAAAAAAAGATTCCAAGAGAAGTATTAATTGATGCAATTGAAGCAGCGCTAATTACTGCATATAAAAAGAACTATGACAGTGCAAGAAGTGTACGCGTTGAGTTAAACATGGATGAAGGTACATTTCATGTAATTGCTCGTAAACAAGTTGTAGAAGAAGTAATGGATAATAGAGAAGAAATTGACTTAAGTACAGCGCTAGTTAAAAACCCAGCATATGAAGTTGGTGATATATACGAAGAAGATGTAACACCAAGTGACTTTGGGCGTGTAGGTGCACAAGCTGCGAAACAAGCAGTAATGCAGCGTTTACGTGATGCTGAACGTGAAATATTATATGATGAATTTATCGATAAAGAAGATGATATTGTTAATGGTCTTATTGATAGAGTAGATCACCGCTATGTTTATGTTAATTTAGGACGTACAGAAGCTGTATTATCTGAGGCTGAAAGAAGCCCTAATGATAGTTATATTCCTAATGAAAGAATTAGAGTGTATGTCAATAAAGTAGAGCAAACGACAAAAGGACCGCAAATTTACGTTTCTCGTAGCCATCCAGGATTACTCAAACGTTTATTTGAACAAGAAGTACCAGAGATTTTTGACGGTACAGTCATTGTAAAATCTGTGGCACGTGAAGCAGGAGACCGCTCTAAAATCAGTGTTCATTCAGATAACCCAGATATCGATGCAGTAGGTGCATGTGTGGGTGCTAAAGGTTCTCGTGTTGAAGCGGTTGTAGAAGAATTAGGTGGCGAAAAAATTGACATTGTTCAATGGAATGAAGATCCGAAGGTCTTTGTTAAAAATGCTTTAAGTCCATCTCAAGTACTACAAGTGATTGTTGATGAAGCAAACCAATCAACTATTGTAGTTGTGCCTGATTATCAATTATCGTTAGCGATTGGTAAGCGTGGACAAAACGCACGTTTAGCTGCGAAATTAACTGGTTGGAAAATTGATATTAAATCAGAAAGTGATGCTAGAGCTGAAGGTGTTTATCCGATAGACGAAGCACTAGAAATAGAAGAAGATGAAAATATTGAACAGGATACAAACATTGATTTGGAAGATGTGAATATTGAAACGCATGACTTAAAAACGGATGATGAAACAGATAGCATAGATGAAGATGACGCTGAAAAATAATTTGGAGTGAGCTTTTATGAAAAAGAAAAAAATTCCAATGCGTAAATGTATACTTTCAAATGAAATGCATCCAAAAAAAGATATGATTCGAGTTGTTATTAATAAAGAAGGCGAAATTTTTGCCGATGCTACAGGAAAACAACAAGGTCGTGGTGCATATGTATCAAAAGATGTTAAATTAGTAGAAGATGCACAAAAACAAGGTGTATTAGAAAAATACTTTAAAGTTGATGCAGAAACTCTAGATCCTGTATACAAGGAAATTATACGTCTTATTTATCGCGAAGAGATACCTAAATGACTATAGAGAAAATCGTAAATTTTTTAGGTTTAGCAATGCGTGCTGGAAAAGTAAAAACAGGTGAATCGGTCATTTTAAATGACATTAAGAAAAATAGGTTAAAGCTCGTAATTATTGCAACTGATGCTTCTGAAAATACAAAGACAAAGTTTCAGAGCAAGTGTGAAAGTTACCATATATCATTTCGCATATTTGGAACAAGAGCTGAATTAGGACAAGCTTTAGGTAAAGCAGAACGAGTTAACATTGGAATCACTGATCAAGGCTTTGCTAAAAAGTTAGTGTCAATGATAGATGAATATCGTAAGGAGTGACTATATGAGTAAAATAAGAATTTACGAATACGCCAAAGATTTAAAATTAAAAAGTAAAGATATTATAGATGAGTTAAAGAAAATGGACGTTGAGGTAACGAGCCATATGCAAACGTTAGAAGATGACCAAATCAAGGCATTAGATAAGGTTTATAAACCAGAGAAATCGGATGCATCAGAAAATAAACAACAAGGTCAAAATCAACAAAAACCATCAAATAACAAGTCTAATGCTAATAAAAAAGATAATAATCAAAACAACAAAAATAACCACAAAAATAACAACAAAAATAAGAAAAACAGCAAAAATAACAACAAAAATAAACAAACTAAACAAGAAGAACCAAAAGAAATACCTTCACACATCACTTATCAAGAAGGTATCACAGTCGGAGAACTTGCTGAAAAAATCAATGTTGATTCTTCAGAAATAATTAAAAAGTTATTCTTATTAGGCATCATGGCTAACATTAATCAAGCATTAGATGATGAAACTTTAGAATTAATTGCTGATGATTATGGTGTTGAAGTTGAAAAAGAAGTTGTTGTTGATGAAGAAGATTTATCAATTTACTTTGATGATGAATCTGAAGATGAAGATGCAGTAGAAAGACCAGCAGTTGTTACTATTATGGGACACGTTGATCATGGTAAAACAACGTTATTGGATTCTATCCGTCACACACAAGTAACAGCAGGTGAAGCTGGTGGTATTACACAACATATCGGTGCTTATCAAATTGAAAATGATGGCAAAAAAATCACTTTCCTTGATACACCAGGACATGCTGCATTCACAACAATGCGTGCACGTGGTGCGCAAGTAACTGATATTACAATTTTAGTTGTAGCAGCAGATGATGGTGTAATGCCTCAAACGATAGAAGCAATCAACCATGCCAAAGAAGCGAATGTACCAACGATTGTAGCAGTTAATAAAGTTGATAAACCGACTGCTAACCCTGATCGAGTAATGCAAGAATTGACAGAATACGGTTTAATTCCAGAAGACTGGGGTGGCGATACAATTTTCGTACCGCTTTCTGCTTTAAGTGGCGATGGTATAGAAGATTTAATAGAAATGATTGTGCTTACATCTGAAATTCAAGAACTAAAAGCAAATCCTGCTAAAAAAGCAGTAGGTACAGTGATAGAAGCAGAATTAGATAAGTCACGTGGTCCATCTGCATCACTTCTAGTGCAAAATGGTACACTGCATGTTGGAGATGCTTTGGTTGTTGGTAATACGTATGGTAGAATTCGTGCAATGGTTAATGACTTAGGACAAAGAATTAAATCTGCAGAACCGTCTACGCCTGTTGAAATCACAGGTATTCATGATGTACCACAAGCTGGGGATCGTTTTGTTGTGTTTAAAGATGAGAAACAAGCAAGACGTATTGGTGAAGCACGTCATGAAGCTAATGTTTTACAACAGCGTCAAGAAAGTAAGAGCGTTTCACTAGATAATTTATTTGAACAAATGAAACAAGGTGAAATGAAAGATTTAAATGTCATCATTAAAGGTGATGTTCAAGGTTCTGTCGAAGCACTTGCAGCTTCACTAATGAAAATTGAAGTAGAAGGCGTTAATGTTCGCATAATTCATACTGCAGTAGGTGCGATTAATGAATCTGATGTAACTTTAGCGAATGCGTCAAATGGTATCATCATTGGCTTTAACGTAAGACCGGATACTGGTGCCAAACGTGCAGCCGAAACAGAAGGTGTAGATATGAGATTACACCGTGTTATTTATAGTGTTATTGAAGAAATAGAAGCTGCAATGAAAGGCTTACTAGATCCAGAATATGAAGAACAAGTGATTGGCCAAGCAGAAGTGCGTCAAACATTTAAAGTTTCAAAAGTGGGTACAATAGCTGGTAGTTATGTTACAGATGGTAAGATTACGAGAAATGCGGGTGTCCGTGTTATCAGAGATGGTATCGTCCAATTTGAAGGTGAACTGGACACATTAAAACGTTATAAAGACGATGCAAAAGAAGTAGCTCAAGGCTATGAATGTGGTATCACGATTGAAAAATATAACGACCTAAAAGAAGGCGACATAATAGAAGCTTTCGAAATGGTTGAAATTAAAAGATAAAGACAGTTATCTTAAGAAAATACAAAAATTTTAAACCGTAGGCTAATTTATCATGTTAGCTTACGGTTTTTTTCTTTTAAATATGTTATCTTTTGGGTAAGAGAAGGTGTGGCTTTGAAGCATTTGAAAAAAATGTTTATTTTTATAATTTAATATAATGTTTTGTTTTAAGTGCATAGTTACTCATAAAATTAGCTATTTATTAAGCATTGTAAACCAGTTAAAAAATTTTTAGTAAAATTGCTTGTTATTTTAATATGGACACTAACTGTCTATGTACTTAATTAAACTTAGCATAAATAGGAGGTTATAAGTGATGAGTGAATATTTAAAAGAAATAAATGAATTTTGGCAAGAATATTTGGATCAATATAACTCTATTTATGACTTAGAAACTTTAAATGAAATAAGAGAAAGACATGACATGACTGCTTTTCTACACCCTCAAGATTTAGCATATTTAAAAAGAAATTTTGGTGAAGATTTTAGTAACATACCAAGATTTAAAAAGTTGATTGATTTTGCAAATGGAAAAGTAAAAATCAATAAGCATAGACAACGAATTGTCCAAAATGAAGCAGAATTAAGTCCAGCCATAGCAAGACCGTATTTTGGAAATCCTGAAAGAGCAGATATTGTAATATTGAAAAAAAGGCGGAAAATGATTTTATAATTAATGATCCTACCTTACCAGATGATATGGTGGTACATTATCGTAATAGAATATTGCAAGACATACAAGGTAAATTGAATTTAAACGGTCATAAGGTATTTATTCCTTATATAGATCATCATTGTTGGTTTAAGAAATATATATATAGTAACGGATCCATTTTGAAGCAATTCAATATTAATCCCAATAGAGTGATGGTTATGAATTTCTTTCCATATCAAACTGGTCATACAGCAGGTATACCAAAAGATTTTTTAACATTTAACCATTATCTACCGTCACAAGTTATGAATTTTGAACTCTTACTAAAAATTATAAATGATGATAAGCGTCGAATTTATATTGTTAGTGAAGAAGAACTCTTTATTTCAATCTTTAAAAATTTTACTAATAGTGATTTACATCAATATCTTGTTGACAATTTGTTTGTGCTTTCATCTAAACAGAATAGACATATTACAGCATGTAATGTATTGAGTTATAAAGAGCATATTAGACGTTTAAAAAAGAAAGAGTCATTGAATAAAATAGATTATTATAAGTGGAATCAGCAACAAAAGAAAGAGCGAGAGCTAGGGAATTCAGATTTTATAAGAAAGCTTAAAGCTATTCAATATAAAGAAGCATTACCGCGTTAGTAAAATTGAACTGACTAAAAAGGTAACTTTCATTTCAAATGATATGAAAGTTACCTTTAATATGTAGTTAAATATGATAATGCTTGAATAATGATTTGATTTGATTTTTAAAATCTTCTACATAATGATCTGGTTTTAATAAAATGATTTCTTGTGGATATTCATATGCTAAATTTAGGCATTCGTTTTTTGAGATTATGAGTTCTGCTTCAATAAATGCTTCATTATTTTGTGAATTTAGTACTATAAATTGCCGTTGAATTTGTTCCCATATGGAAGGGAGAAATTTCATAATGACTGTTGGAACTTGCAGAAAGATATTTTCATCAAATGCTTCATCATATTGCTCGATATCATGTATTGAATTTAAATCTTGTGTAAAAATTTCGTGTTGATATATATAAGTAATCCAATATTTATTTTTGAAATATCTTGTGTATACCGGTACGACTTTATACGTTTGATTGTCAACATCATTTAGCAATATAATCTGTTTGTTTTGTATAGCAAGTTGAATTTTATAAATAAGTGTGGATTCTGTTAATTCGTGATTGATTGTAAATTGATTAAGTAATGTATTAGATAAAAATTTTTCAGCTAGATTCGAATTACTGTTTAGCCCTCTAATTAAATTGTAGGTATCGATATGAATGTGAGGTGTGAAATTTTTCATCCTAAATAGCAAGTTAAGTAACCGATTATTTTTAAATTTATAGCGATCTATACTAATGCGATGTCGGCCTATATTATTTTCATAAACAATCCTTGCATTTAGCCCTTCCCATTCATGGTCTTCATATAAAAAGTTATTTATATCACTAAAATCTCGTTGTATGGACCTTACATTAACGTTTAATTGTTGTGCAAGTTCTTCTTTGCTTAATTTTTTTCCGTTAAATAGACGAGTGAAAATATAAAGTAGTCTTTCTGATTTATCCAAGTATACACGCTCCTTATCATTTCAATAGAAAAATTCATTTTTTATTAGTTTGAATTATAGCATGATACTTTCTATAATGTGTAAAACATTATAAAATTAATTAAAAACTTAAATGATATTAAAGTAGTGATTTTTTATAAAATTAAACTTAGTTTTTCATAAATGATCATTGTATTTAAAAAACAAAAATGTAATAAAGTTTCATTTTATAACACTTTGGAAATATAATTGTGCCTAACTGTTATGAAATCATGTTTAATTGTTTCAGAGCTATTACCTTTTTGAGTTATAATGAATTTGTAATTAAATTTTTAAACGTAAAAAAGAAGGAAGTTTGTTTGACGTTGTGAAATGAACTGTCATATAATCTTTAAGTAAGATAAATATACATGTATGAATGATATTTGTGAGGTGAAATATAATATGAATATGAGAGCTGAACGTGTTGGCGAACAAATGAAACAAGAAATTATGGATATTGTTAATAATAAAGTCAAGGACCCTAGAATTGGTTTCCTAACAATAACAGAAGTTCAATTGACGAATGATTTATCTATTGCAACAATTTATTTAACTGTACTTGGAAATGATAAACAAATTGATGATACGTTTAAAGGTTTAGAGAAAGCGAAAGGTTTTATAAAATCTGAAATTGGTTCAAGAATGCGCTTAAGAATTGTTCCAGATTTAAAATTTGAATACGATGAATCGATAGACTACGGTAATAAAATTGAAAAGATGATTCAAGATTTACACAAAAATGATTAATTTTAAAAGCTGAAACAAATACCTATTGAGATATTTGTTTCAGCTTTTTTATAACCATTTATTTATTGAGACGTGTTAATATAAATAAGGAATGATATTAAAAGGACGATTGAAGGTGACATTAAAATGTATAACGGTATTTTACCTGTTTATAAAGAACGTGGTTTAACAAGCCATGATGTTGTATTTAAATTAAGGAAGATTTTAAAAACAAAAAAGGTTGGACACACTGGTACATTAGATCCTGAAGTATCAGGTGTATTACCCATATGTATAGGTTCAGCAACAAAGGTAAGCGATTATATTATGGAAATGGGAAAGACTTATTTTGCAACTGTATATTTAGGGTTTAGTACAACTACAGAAGATCAGACAGGTGAAATTTTAGAAAAAAAGCACATTGAGGAAAATACACTTATAGAGGCGCAGATTGATAGCGCAATAGCACGTTTTGAAGGTGTCATTACGCAAATTCCTCCAATGTATTCATCAGTAAAGGTGAATGGTAAAAAGCTTTATGAATATGCAAGGAAAAATGAAACAGTCGAAAGGCCTTCAAGAGAAGTTGAGATTTACGATATTAAACGAGCGTCTGATTTAAGATTTGAAAATCGAGGTTGTCAATTTGATATCAGAGTAAAGTGTGGTAAGGGTACTTATATTAGAACGTTGGCAACAGATATAGGAAAGATGCTTGATATACCAGCACATATGTCAAAGTTAACAAGAATACAAAGCGGTGGGTTTGATATTGAAGATAGTCTTTCAATCGAACATGTACAATCACTACATGAGCACGAAACATTACAAGAAAATCTTTTTCCGATAGAATATGGTTTGAGAGGTTTGAAAAAAGTCAATATTTCAAACGAAAATCAGAAAAATAAAATATTGAATGGTCAAAAGTTTAGTAAGAATGAATTTGATCATTCTATTAACACGTTGGTTGTGATGTTTGACACAAAAGAAAATAAGGCATTAGCAATTTACACACCACATCCTGATAAACCATATGAAATAAAACCAAAGAAGGTATTTAACTAAAGGAGAAATAACCATGAAAGTAATTGAAGTAACTCACCCGATTCAAGAAAATCAGTATATATCAGAAGATGTAGCAATGGCTTTTGGTTTTTTTGATGGCATGCATAAGGGACATGCAGAGGTATTTGATACTTTAGAAAAAAAGGCAGAGGCATCGAATTTAAAGAAAGCTGTAATGACATTTGATCCACATCCTTCTGTTGTTTTAAACCCTGAACTTAAACGTACAGATTACTTAACACCGATTCAAGATAAAATAGAAATATTAGAATCATATGGTATTGATTATTGTATCGTTATTAATTTTTCATCTAAATTCGCCAATGTAAGTGCCGAAGAATTTATACGAGAATATATCATTAATAATCATGTAAAAGAAGTGGTTGCAGGATTTGACTTCACTTTCGGCAAATTTGGAAAAGGAAACATGATGATTTTAGATGAAATGACGGAATTTAATACGACTATCGTGAGTAAACAAGAGCTCGAATCGGAAAAAATTTCTACAACAGATATTAGAAAATCACTCAAAACAGGAGACTTACAAAAAGCTAACGATGAACTTGGATATCGATATCGAATTAAAGGTATGGTTGTACAAGGCGAAAAACGTGGGAGAACAATTGGCTTTCCCACTGCGAATGTAGAGCCAAGTGGAGATTACGTTTTGCCTAAAAATGGTGTTTATGCTGTGAGTATGAAAATAGGTGCAGATGATAAAGTTTATCGTGGAGCTGCCAATGTTGGCGTCAAACCCACATTTCATGATCCGTCTAAAGCGCAAGTTGTAATAGAAGTTAACCTGTTTGACTTTCATGAAAACATATATGGTGAGCGTGTTATCGTTTATTGGCATCATTATTTAAGACCAGAAGTTAAATTTGATGGTATAGATCCTTTGGTTGAACAAATGAATAAAGATAAAGAAAAAGCGAAATATTTACTTTCTGTTGATTTTGGTGACGAAATATCATATAATATTTAAGTCTGATGTGTTAAACACACATACTAGGCACCTTTATCTTGGCAGTTCGAGACTCCGACGTTTTGCTCGGATAAAGGCGCATAAAAATAAAAAGGAGGAAATTGACTATGGCAATTTCACAAGAACGTAAAAATGAATTAATTAAAGAATATCGCACACACGAAGCGGACACTGGTTCTCCAGAAGTACAAATCGCTGTGTTAACTGCAGAAATCACTGCATTAAACACTCACTTACGTGAACACACGAAAGACCACCATTCACGTCGTGGATTATTGAAAATGGTAGGTCGTCGTAGACACCTATTAAACTACTTACGTAGCAAAGATATTCAACGTTACCGTGAATTAATTAAATCATTAGGTATCCGTCGTTAATCTTTAGACGTATATTTATCGGGAAAGAACCTTTGGGGTCTTTCCCTTTTTTATAATTTTTGCATTTATAATTATACATTAAACTATATACTAATATAAATCTTTATTAATAAATGATATGATAGGATTAACAGATAAATGAGAGGAGATTCGTAATGTCTCAAGAAAAAAAAGTTTTCAAAACCGAGTGGGCAAATAGATCTTTAACGATTGAAACGGGACAATTAGCCAAACAAGCAAACGGTGCAGTACTTGTTAGATATGGTGATACAGTCGTTTTATCTACTGCAGTAGCATCAAAAGAACCACGAGATGGTGACTTTTTCCCATTAATGGTTAACTATGAAGAAAAAATGTATGCTGCAGGTAAAATACCTGGTGGCTTTAAAAAACGCGAAGGACGTCCAAGTGATGAAGCCACGTTAACTGCACGTTTAATTGATAGACCCATTCGACCACTGTTCCCTAAAGGTTACAGATATGACGTTCAAATTATGAATACAGTATTGAGTGCTGATCCAGATTGCTCTCCTGAAATGGCAGCAATGATAGGTTCGTCAATGGCATTAAGTGTTTCTGACATACCTTTTCAAGGTCCAATAGCAGGTGTAAACGTTGGTTATATAGATGGTGAATATGTGATTAATCCTACCGTTGCACAAAAAAAAGTATCTAGACTCGATTTAGAAGTAGCTGGTCATAAAGATGCGGTGAATATGGTAGAAGCTGGTGCAAGTGAAATTACAGAAAATGAAATGCTTGAAGCGATTTTCTTTGGACATCAAGAAATTCAACGTCTAGTTAGCTTCCAAGAAGAAATTATCGACCATATTCAACCAGAGAAAAAAGCGTTTATTCCTGTTGAAAAAGATGAATCACTGGTTGCCAATGTAAAATCATTAACTGAATCATATGGTTTGAAAGAGGCCGTATTAACATTTGACAAGCAACAAAGAGATATTAATTTAGATGAACTTAAAGAGAAGGTTGCATCAGAATTTGTTGATGAAAATGATGACGAAAATGAAGCATTAATCAAAGAGGTCTACAGTATATTAGATGACTTGGTTAAAGAAGAAGTTAGACGTCTCATTGCAGAAGAAAAAATTAGACCAGATGGTCGTAAAACAGATGAAATTCGTCCATTAGAATCTGAAGTAGGTATTTTACCAAGAGCACATGGTTCAGGTTTATTCACAAGAGGACAAACTCAAGCACTTTCAGTATTAACATTAGGGTCAATGAGTGAATACCAAATCTTAGATGGTCTTGGTGAAGAAGAACAAAAACGTTTTATGCATCACTATAATTTCCCAAATTATTCAGTTGGTGAAACTGGTCCAGTTCGTTCACCTGGTCGACGTGAAATTGGACATGGTGCGTTGGGAGAACGTGCGCTAAGCCACATCATTCCAGACGTTAAAGATTTCCCATATACTGTGAGAATAGTGAGTGAAGTATTAGAATCAAACGGTTCATCATCACAAGCTTCTATTTGCGGGTCCACACTAGCGTTGATGGACGCAGGTGTTCCAATCAAAGCCCCAGTTGCGGGTATTGCCATGGGATTAGTGACACGTGACGATAGTTATACGATTTTAACAGATATACAGGGCATGGAAGATGCGCTTGGAGACATGGACTTTAAAGTAGCAGGTACATCGGAAGGTATTACAGCTATACAAATGGATATCAAAATTGATGGTTTAACTAAAGAAATTATTAAAGAAGCGCTTGAACAGGCTCGAGAAGGTCGTTTAGCCATATTAGATCATATGTTAAAAACAATTGATACGCCACGTAGTGAACTTAGTGCTTTTGCACCTAAGGTTGTTACGATGTCTATTAAACCTGAAAAAATTAGAGATGTCATTGGTCCTGGTGGTAAAAAAATCAATGAAATCATTGATGAAACGGGTGTTAAATTAGATATCGAACAAGATGGAACGATATTTATTGGTGCAGTAGATAAAGATGCGATTGAAAAAGCACGTAGTATCATAGACGAAATCACACGAGAAGCGGTAGTTGGAGAGGTATACAATGGTACAGTTAAACGTATTGAAAAATATGGTGCCTTTGTTGAATTATTCCCAGGTAAAGACGCACTTGTACACATTTCGCAAATTGCTAATGAGCGCATTGATAAAGTAGAAGATGTGTTGAAAGTAGGAGACACATTTAAAATTAAAGTTACAGAAATTGATAAACAAGGTAGAGTAAATGCTTCGCATAAAGCATTACTATCTAATCATTCTAAATAATGTTTATTGCTAGAGACTGGTAAAATGATGAGAACTGCTTACAATAGAATTACTTTAATTCTATTGTAGAAAAGTTCAAGTCAGTTCACTGGTTTCTTTTTTTAATGTTTGAGCTAGTCTAATAAAAAATATTAAGTCAAAAGTTAAATACATATTTGAAAATGCACATTAAAAAGTGCGATTAATACGACATTACGCTCCTGAGAAAAATTTTTGCATAAATACAAATCCTCCAATGATATATTTTAAAACAACTAAAGAACTACTTTAATAGTGTACATAAGGCCTATTTTCACTTATAATAAACTATGAGTTTATATATGGACGGGTAATTTAAATAGGAGGTAACATTTTGAGTTTAATTAAGAAAAAAAATAAAAATATTCGTATTATCCCTCTCGGAGGCGTTGGGGAAATTGCGAAAAATATGTATATCGTTGAAGTAGACGATGAAATGTTTATGTTAGATGCGGGACTGATGTTTCCAGAAGATGAAATGTTAGGTGTAGATATTGTTATTCCTGATATTCAATATGTGATAGAAAATAAAGAAAGATTAAAAGGTATATTCCTAACGCACGGGCATGAGCATGCGATAGGAGCTGTAACTTATGTGCTTGAACAAGTTGATGCGCCTGTTTATGGATCGAAATTAACAATTGCATTAATCAAGGAAAATATGAAGGCGCGCAATGTTAATAAGAAAGTTAGATATTATACTGTTAATAATGAATCAATTATGCGCTTTAAGGGTGTTAATGTCACATTCTTTAATACTACTCATAGTATTCCAGATAGTTTAGGTGTTTGTATACACACTTCATATGGTGCGATTGTTTACACTGGAGAATTCAAATTCGATCAAAGTTTACAAGGTCATTATGCACCAGATTTGAAAAAGATGACTGAAATTGGACAAGATGGTGTGTTTGCGTTAATCAGTGATTCTACTGAAGCAGAAAAACCAGGTTATAATACACCTGAAAACGTGATAGAATCTCATATGTATGATGCGTTTACAAAGGTGAAAGGTAGATTAATCGTTTCATGTTATGCATCTAATTTTATTCGTATTCAACAAGTTTTAAACATTGCACAAAGGTTAAATAGAAAAGTGTCTTTTCTAGGTCGTTCGTTAGAAAGTTCGTTTAATATCGCTAGAAAGCTTGGCTATTTTGATATTTCTAAGGATCTACTAATACCAATTAATGAAGTGGAAAATTATCCCAAAAACGAAGTGATTATCATTGCTACTGGTATGCAAGGAGAACCTGTTGAAGCTTTAAGTCAAATGGCTCAAAAGAAACATAAAATCATGAATATTGAAGAAGGAGATTCCGTCTTCTTAGCAATTACTGCATCTGCTAATATGGAAGTGATTGTTGGAAATACGTTAAATGAACTCGTTCGAGCAGGCGCAGAAATCATTCCAAACAGTAAAAAAATTCATACATCAAGTCATGGTTGTATGGAAGAGTTAAAAATGATGATTAATATCATGAAACCTGAGTATTTCATCCCAGTAAATGGTGAATTTAAAATGCAAATTGCCCATGCCAAGTTAGCTAATGAGGCAGGCGTCCAACCAGAAAAAATATTCTTAGTGGAAAAAGGCGATGTAGTAAACTACGATGGCGAAGAAATGATTTTAAATGAGAAAGTTAATTCTGGCAATGTGCTCATTGATGGTATAGGTGTAGGTGATGTTGGTAACATCGTATTACGTGACCGTCATTTACTTGCTGAAGATGGTATTTTTATCGCAGTCGTAACGCTAGACCCTAAGAATCGTAGAATTGCTGCTGGTCCAGAAATTCAATCACGTGGTTTTGTTTACGTAAGGGAAAGTGAGGCTTTATTAAATGAAGCTGAAGAAAAAGTACGTGAAATCGTTGAATTAGGTTTACAAGAAAAACGTATTGAATGGTCAGAAATCAAGCAAAATATGCGTGATCAAGTAAGCAAACTACTTTTTGAAAATACAAAACGCCGTCCGATGATTATTCCGGTAATTTCTGAAATTTAATAATTTCTATTCTAAAATAAAGAGGTTAAGACAGACGCTTTGGTAAAGTTATTTAAAAGTACATTGTATATATGTTATATCTAAACAAATTATATACAACCTTTAAATATACTGGAGCGAATAATGTCTTACCTCTTTTATGTTATTATAAGTATGTAATAAAATGATTTTATAGTATTTAAAAGCATATTTATTATGTGTATTTTCACTTGTAATTAAAATACACATTTATGGTTCATATACATATTGAAAAAACAGAGTTGAAAAGAAGGTGTGAATGTTGGCACAAACAAGAAAGAGCTCAACAACAAAGAAAAAAACATCGAATACGAAAAAGAAAACCGCAAATAATAAAAAGAAGAAAAGTGATAGTCCTTTAAGATATATTATTGCGATAGTGATTTTTATTGCTATCATCCTTGGTGTTTTTCAATTGGGTATTATAGGCACCATGATAGATAGTTTCTTCAATTACTTATTTGGTACAAGTAGGTATTTAACTTATATATTAATCTTGATTAGTACTGTATTCATTACTTATTATAAAGCGTTACCAAAGACAAGACGTACCACTGGCGCATTTGTTTTACAAATTGCATTGTTACTTGTGACTCAAATAGTATACTATTTCATGCATAGAGCACAATCGCTCAGAGAGCCTGTGCTATCATATGTTTATAAATCTTATGAACATACGACATTTCCAAATTTTGGTGGAGGCTTATTTGGACATTACTTATTGGCATTATTGATACCTCTTATTTCAATTGTCGGAGTTATTATTGTAACGATATTATTAATCGCTTCTAGTTTTATCTTATTGACAAAACAAAGACATAGAGATGTATCTAAAGTTGCTTTTGAAAAAATGAAAATAAAAAGTCAGGATGCTTCTGCAAATCTTAAAGAGCGTCGCAAAGAAAATAAAATTAAGAAAGATGCTAAAGCACGTATAAAAGCAGAAAGAAAAGCTGAAAAAGCAGCTGAGCAATCACAATCTCAAAATAACGTTAAAGATGTCACTGATTTACCTGAGATTAGCAGCAACACGACTGAGCAACAATCAATTCCGATTTATGGTCATAACGATTATAAAGATGAAGATATTCAACAAGCACAACCTCAAAATAAAAGGTCTAAACGCGTTTTTGATCAAAATAATCAAAGTGCGGCGCAGCAAATGAATCAAGAAGATAATGGAATTACAGAGCAACCTTTAAACGAATTAGAAGAAAGTGAAGCATATGATGAAGATGCGGCTTCAAATTCTATATCTGAGGCAGGAGAAGTAGAAAACGAAACCTATAAAATACCGCCATTAACGTTATTGAAACAGCCAGCTAAACAGAAATCAACTTCTAAAGCTGAAGTGCAGAAAAAAGGGCAGTTGTTAGAAAACACTTTAAAAAACTTTGGTGTAGATGCTAAAGTCACTCAAATTAAAATAGGTCCAGCAGTGACACAATATGAAATACAACCCGCTCAAGGTGTTAAAGTAAGTAAGATTGTTAATCTTCATAATGATATTGCGTTAGCATTAGCAGCTAAGGACATACGTATCGAAGCACCAATACCTGGCCGATCTGCTGTTGGTATAGAAGTACCAAATGATAAGATTTCACTTGTTTCTTTAAAAGAAGTGTTAGATGAAAAATTTCCAGCTTCGAATAAATTAGAAGTAGGACTAGGTAGAGATATTTCAGGTGACCCAATCACAGTAGAACTTAACAAAATGCCTCATTTACTTGTAGCAGGTTCTACAGGAAGCGGGAAATCTGTTTGTATCAATGGTATTATTACAAGTATCCTATTAAATGCAAAGCCACATGAAGTTAAACTTATGTTAATTGATCCGAAAATGGTAGAATTAAACGTATACAATGGCATCCCTCATTTGCTCATACCTGTTGTAACCAATCCTCATAAAGCATCACAAGCTTTGGAAAAAGTAGTTGCAGAAATGGAAAGAAGGTATGACTTGTTTCAACATTCTTCTACTAGAAATATTGAAGGTTATAATGAAGCGATTAGAAAACAAAATGAAGCGTTAGATGAAAAGCAATCAGAATTACCATACATTGTCGTGATTGTAGATGAGTTAGCAGATTTAATGATGGTTGCTGGTAAAGAAGTGGAAAACGCAATTCAAAGAATTACACAAATGGCACGTGCTGCTGGTATTCACTTAATAATCGCAACACAACGTCCATCCGTTGATGTAATTACTGGTTTAATCAAAAATAATATTCCGTCTAGAATTGCCTTTGCTGTGAGTTCACAAACTGATTCTAGAACAATCATTGATAGTGGCGGAGCAGATAAATTACTTGGTAAAGGTGATATGCTTTATGTAGCTAATGGTGGATCAACTAGAACAAGAGTTCAAGGTGCGTTTTTAAGTGACCAAGAGGTTCAAGACATCGTAAATTATGTCGTAGAGCAACAAAAAGCGAATTATGTAAAAGAAATGGAACCTGATGCCCCAGTTGAAAAATCAGAAATGAAGAGTGAAGATGCCTTATATGATGAAGCGTATTTATTTGTAATTGAACAACAAAAGGCAAGTACATCGTTATTGCAAAGACAATTTAGAATTGGTTACAACCGTGCTTCTAGATTGATGGATGATTTAGAACGTAATCAAGTGATTGGACCACAAAAAGGTAGTAAACCTAGACAAATACTTGTGGATTTAGATAGTGATGAGGTGTAAATATGGAATTAACTTCTGTTTATAAAGTAAAAGAATGGCTGATTCAAGAGATAAGTACGAGAGGATTGAAACCGGGAGATGCTTTACCTAGTAATCTTGCGGTTGCTAGAAAATTAAATGTTAAAACAGATGATGTATACGATGCAGTTGATGAACTAATTACTGAGCAAGTGCTATCTAATAATTTAGAAGAAGGTGCAAGTGTTAAAAAGCTGCACCCATTCTTCTATCCATTAGATGAGTTGGTTAGTATTAGTAAAATGATAGAAGATCAAGGGTATCATGCGAGTACAGAATTTATAAATTTAGACGAAAAACCTGCGACCTCTTTAGATGCTAAAAGATTAAATCTTCCTGAAAAGGCGTTGGTGACAATTATTGAGCGTGTGAGAATGGCTGACCGCATGCCAGTTGTTTATTGTTTGGATAAGCTACCAGCTGAAGATTTAACATGTGCAGAGTATCAAAATAGTGATGAATCTTTGTTAAATGCTTTGGAATATTATGCTTCGAAAAAAGTGGCATATGCAGAAACTGAGATTGAAGCTATTGGTTATGAACCACATATTTCGGATGTTTTAGATGCTTCGCCGCATGAAGGGCTTATGTTATTGAAATTAATTCATTATGATAAAAATGATCAACCAATACTTTATTCTTTTAATTATTTCAAAAGTAGTTTAGTAAAATTTAAAACGGTTAGAAATAGTATATAATAACAAAATTATGAAAGTGAGGTTTGACAATTTGAAAATTAATGAACAACAAAATAATTTGCATATTAATGTGTTACCAACAACAAAGTTCAAAACGACCACAATTACTTTAAAATTTATGGCACCATTAGATAGTGAAACCATGACAGCTCGATCAATTCTCAGTAAGTTACTCGTGCGTGCTACAAAAAAATGGCCAACAGACAAGGCTTTTAACCGTCATCTTTCAGAATTGTATGGCGCGTATGTTAATAGCTTTGTCTCAAAATTTAAAGACAAACATGTCATCACAATATCATTGGAATTAGTGAATGAACGCTATCTTACTGATCAAACCCCATTATTTGAAAAAGGTTTAGATTTGTTGAGAGAAATGATTTGGAATCCTTTAGTTGTTAATGATCGTTTTGACGAAAACTTCGTTTCACAGGAAAAAGCTTTATTAACTAAAAAATTAGAAGCAATGGTTGATAATAAATCTCAAATATCTTTTTTAAATTTATTGAAATATATGTTTGGTGAACAACCATATCGTCACCTAGCTTCAGGACAAGTAGATTACATAGCAGATATTTCACCTGAAAATTTATATCATACATATCAATCTATGCTACACAACGACTATTGTGCTGTTTATGTCGTGGGTAATGTAGATGAACAAGAAGTAAAATCTCAAATCAAAACTTATTTTGATATAAAACCATTCCAATTCAAACAATCTCATGCGACGCCAGTACCACAAGCAGATAAAGTGCCACAAGAAATTGTTGAAACAGATGAAGTGGATCAAGCTAAATTAAATATTGGATTTAAATTGCCTGTACAATTTGGAGATAAACAATATTTTGCCAGTGTTGTTTTTAATACTATGTTTGGCGGAGATCCATCTTCCGTTTTGTTTAACGAAGTACGAGAAAAACAAAGTTTAGCATATTCAATTCATTCCCAAATAGATGCAAAAAATGGTTTTATGTTTGTTCTTAGTGGTGTTTCATCTGACAAATATGAAGTAGCGAAAGATACAATTATTGCGGAATTTGAAAAGTTCCAGCAAGGTCAATTTAGCGAAGAAAAATTAGAACTTGCTAAAAAGATTATTATTTCACAGCGTCAAGAGTCATATGACCGTCCTAAACGTATCATAGAGATATTAAATAATAATATTCTATTAGAACATGATATATCAGAGGAAGCGTACATTAAACACATTCAAGATGTGGATCATGCTGAAATCATAGATTTAGCAAAAAATATAGAACTCAATACAATCTATGTTTTAACGAAAGGGGGTAATTATTAATGCAAAGCACATACTATAAGCAAATAGATGAAAATGTATTTGAAGCTGAGTTAAACAATGGATTGAAATTATTTGTTATACCTAAAACTGGCTTTCAGAAAACATTTGTTACATATACAACTCAATTTGGTTCCTTAGACCGTAAATTTAAACCACATGGCAGTGAAGATTTTGTTACTGTACCAGATGGTGTAGCGCACTTTTTAGAACATAAACTATTTGAAAATGAGGAAGAAGACTTGTTTACTGCATTTGCAGAAGATAATGCACAAGTAAATGCTTTTACTAGTTTTGACCGAACAAGTTATTTGTTTAGTGCAACAGATAATATTGAAAGCAATATAAAACGCTTGTTAACCATGGTTGAAACACCATACTTTACCGAAGCATCTGTAGATAAAGAAAAAGGTATTATTGCTGAAGAAATAAAAATGTATCAAGAGCAACCTGGATATAAATTAATGTTTAATACATTAAGAGCTATGTATGAATCACATCCAATTCGTGTAGATATAGCTGGTAGTGTAGAAAGTATTTATGAAATAACTAAAGAAGATTTATACCTATGCTATGAAACATTCTATCATCCTTCTAATATGGTTTTATTTGTTGTTGGAGATGTAGATGTAGACCATATTTACAATGTTGTTGCTGACCATGAAAATCAAAGAGATAAAACGAATCAACCTCGAATAGTTAGGGATTCTTTAAAAGAACAGGATAGTGTAAAAGAAAAAGTAGTCACTGAAAAGATGAAATTGCAATCACCTCGAATTATGCTTGGCTTTAAAAATATGCCATTAACTGATGTGCCAGATAGATTATTGGTAAAAAAAGATTTAGAAATGACTTTGTTTTTTGAATTACTATTTGGTGAAGAAACTGACTTTTATCAAATGTTACTTAATGAAGAGTTGATAGATGAAACATTTGGGTATCAATTTGTATTAGAGCCTACATATAGTTTTTCCATGATTACCAGTGCGACTCAACAACCAGATAAGTTAAAAAAATTATTGTTGGATGAACTCGAAGCAAAACAGGGCAATTTAACTGATACAGAAGCATTTAATTTATTGAAAAAGCAATTTATTGGTGAGTTTATATCTGGTTTGAATTCGCCTGAATATATTGCGAACCAATATACAAAACTTTATTTTGAAGGTGTAAGTTTATTTGATCTATTAGATATTGTTGAAAGTATTACATTGGAAAGCGTGAATGAAACGGCACAATCGAGTTTGAATTTATCCCAAATTGTAGATAGTCGTTTGGAGATGAAATAAACAATGAAAGCTTTAGTTATAGGTGGCTCAGGGTCAATTGGTTCTGCAATCGTTAATCGCTTATTATCTGATGGGTATGAAGTCATCGTTCATTATAATAATACAGATATCAATAAATTAAAGTTTCAGTTCAACCATAGTTCAGTGCAATTGGTACAATGTGATTTGCGCAACGTAGATGATTTTAACCAATATTTTCATTTTATAAAAAATTTAGATTGTCTTATTTATGCGAGTGGCACTGCATTGTATGGTCAGTTGCAAGATATGACGGATGCAATGATTGATGAGCATTATCAAATTCACGTACGCCAATTCATTAGAATGTGTAGATATTTTGTAGATCAGTTACGACAAAGTCAAAATGGGCGGATTATAGTTATTTCATCAATATGGGGAGAAACAGGGGCGAGTATGGAAACAGTCTACTCGGCGATGAAGTCAGCTCAAATTGGCTTCGTAAAAGCACTGAGTCAAGAATTATCATTGACTTCAGTCACTGTGAACGCGATTGCACCTGGTTTTGTAAGTGGTAATATGTTAAAAGCTTGGGGAGAAAATGATCTTGAAACTTTATCTCAAGATTTACCACAACAAAGATTTATTGAACCAGAAGAAGTTGCCCATACTTGTAGTTATCTTTGTAATCCTTTAGCCAAAAGTGTCACTGGTACAATACAAAAAGTGAATGGTGCTTGGTATTTATAATTTTTGATATAATAGAAAAAATAAACCACCTGTGAATCATTCAATGATATAATATCAATATCATTCATTACATTACTTTTTAAATTATTTATGTGGTACTATGCTTTTTTCATTAAATAAATAACTGAAAATGTGATAGATTTTAGTCAAAGCGCATTGTTGCGATTTATAAACTAAGGGGTGTATATGCCATGACAGTTGCTACAAAAAAAGAATGGTATTTAGAATATGAAATTACAATGAACAGAGCTGGATTATTAGGTGACGTTTCCAGTTTATTAGGTATGATGGGTATTAGTATTGTTACAATAAATGGCATTGACGAAGGCAGAAGAGGTCTATTAATTAAATCAGATAACCTTGAAAAAGTTAGTAGATTTGAAAATATCGTTAGTGAAATTGATGACATCTCTATTACTAAATTGCGTAAACCAGAATTACGAGATCGATTGGCTGTACGACATGGTAGATACATAGAACAAGATGCTGCTGATAAAAAAACATTTCGTTTTGAAAGAGAAGATTTAGGTTTATTAGTAGATTTTATGGCCGAATTATTTAAAGAAAAAGGGCATAAATTAATCGGTATTAGAGGTATGCCTAGAGTAGGTAAAACTGAATCGATTGTTGCTGGTAGTGTCTGTGCCCATAAGCGTTGGCTATTTATTAGTTCTACGCTAATTAAACAAACTGTTCGTAGTTCGCTCATCAAAGGTGAGTATGATTCTGATCATGTCTATATTATTGATGGTGCGGTTACAGCCAGAGAATCTAACCAAAAACATCAAGAATTAGTGAAAGAAGTTATGAGCTTACCAGCGATTAAAGTTGTAGAACATCCAGATTTATTTGTGGAAACTAGTGATTATGAGATGAGTGATTTTGATTATATCATTGAGCTAAGAGAAAATAAAAATCAAGAAATCCATTATGAAGAAATGAAAAAACATACCGTAAAAAGTAAAAATAATCTTGATTTCGGTGACGATGTTTTCGGTGGTGGTTTTGGATTTTTTGAATAGTAAAAGATAATGGATGAGGAGGACTAACATCGTGAGTTTAGTTGGTCAAACTTTAAAAGGACGTCGCGAAAGATTAGGTATGACATTAACAGAATTAGAAAACCGAACAGAAATCAAACGCCAAGCTTTAACACTCATTGAAAATAATGATTTTGAGTCCCTTAAAAATGCAGATTATGTAGAAGGTTTTATTCGCAAATATGCAAAGGCTGTAAATATTGATGCTGAACAGCTTATTCATGCACATAGAGATGAAATTCCTAATCATGATAACAATTTGAAAGAAACGATTGATGCTTTTTCTTCAGATCATCAACCTACTTATCGTAGTAAAAACAAAGAACCTCTGCAGTTAGCAGTAGTAATAAGTCTAGTGATTATTATCACTGCCATACTGTGGATATTAGCGGTATTATTTTTATAAAAAATGTTATTGTAGTTTTGTTGTAAGTTATATATATAGAAATGAGGATTTGAAATGAATATTCCGAATTGGATAACTGTCTTTAGAGTTATATTAATTCCAGTATTTCTATTATTCGCTTTAGTAGATTTTGGTTTTGGTAATGTAACTTTTATTGGTGGATATGAAATTAGAATTGAATTATTGATTAGTGGTATTATCTTTATTGTTGCTTCGTTAAGTGACTTTGCAGATGGTTACTTAGCAAGAAAATGGCAGCTTGTTACAAATATGGGTAAATTTTTAGACCCATTAGCAGATAAATTACTCGTTTCAAGTGCTTTGATTGCTCTTGTTGAAATTGGGTTAACAAACTCATGGGTTGCGATTATTATTATTGCACGTGAATTTGCGGTTACAGGGTTACGTTTATTACAAATCGAACAAGGTTTTGTAAGCGCAGCAGGCCAATTAGGTAAAATTAAAACGGCGGTTACGATGATTGCGTTAGTATGGATTTTACTAGGCGACCCATTAGCTACATGGATTGGTTTTCCAATAGGTCAGGTGCTATTATACATAGGGGTATTCTTTACGATTCTATCTGGTATTGAATACTTTTATAAAGGTAGAGATGTATTTAAGGCTAAATAATATGAGTTTGGTTCTGACAAACATGAATTCAACTGGAAAGTGTTTTTAAGCACCTTTCCAGTTTTTTTGTTAAAACAGTATATCTTGATACAGAATCGTTATTAATTAAGACAGAATAATCTTCAAACGAAATTTTAGTTTTTAAATAGAATTGGATTTATAATATAAATAATAAGTTTAACAAATTAAATAGCGAAATTTTTCTTTCGGACAAGGAGGGGAAAGTGTGAATATATCAATTATAGCAGTTGGATCTGAATTATTGCTGGGTCAAATTGCAAATACCAATGGTCAATATCTATCAAAATTATTTAATGATATAGGACATAGTGTTGTAGAACACACTGTAGTAGGAGATAATCCTAATAGACTTGAAAGAGCAATACATTCATCATTGGAACAATATGATGCTGTTATTCTTACTGGTGGATTAGGACCTACTAAAGATGATTTAACAAAGCATACGGTAGCTCAAATATTAGATCGCAATTTAGTAACGGATGAAAAGTCATTGATGTATATTGAGCATTATTTTAAAGATCAAAATGTTGAAATGACTCCGAACAATAAACAACAAGCACTAGTCATTGAAGGCGCAACAGTTTTAGAAAATAAAGTAGGTATGGCACCAGGTATGCTGATTGAATATAACGATAAACACATCGCTCTATTGCCTGGTCCACCTAAAGAAATGCAACCGATGGCAAAAGATGGCTTATTACCATATTTTTTAACTGGAGAAGGTATTATTTTTTCAGAATTATTGCGTTTTGCAGGGATAGGTGAATCTAAAGTTGAAACTATTTTAATTGATTTGATAGATAATCAAACAAATCCTACTATTGCACCATTAGCTGGTACGCATGAAGTTAATATAAGACTGACGGCGAATGGTAACTCTAAACAAGAGTGTGAAGCACTAATAGCACCAGTAAAAAAAGAAATCCTGTCACGTATAGGTAAATATTATTACGGGTCAGATGATAATTCCATCGAATCATCCTTTTTAGCACATATGAGACAATCATTTGCAATCTATGATGGTGTAACAGATGGCGAATTATATTCTAGAATGAAAGATCATGATTATTCAAATAAGCTATTTGGTATGTTACCCCATCACCAACAGTTTATAAATTCTAAAGAGGATATGGAGCATCAATTACTAATTTCATGCCGTATCGTCAAAGATTTGTATAATGCTGAAATTGGTATTTCATTAATACATGAAAATGGTACAGTATACTTAGGTATTTTAGAAAACGAATACCTAACCATTAAATCATTTAAAATGACGAAGAATAGAAATTTAATAAAAAAAAGATCACAAAACTATTCATTGATTAGATTATTAAACTACTTTAGAGAAAAAAATTAATAATTCAAAACAAACAATGATTAGTACGTACGTTCCCTTTTTGTGAAGAATTGTTCTATTAGTAGCGAACAAATATTCGCAAAATGCTTGCAGAATACTTTAAATCAATGTATAGTATGGTTAAGATACTTTTCAGAGATAAATCTCATTTAGGAGGTCCAGTGTTTTGGATAATGATCGTCAAAAAGCTTTAGATACAGTAATTAAAAATATGGAAAAATCATTTGGTAAAGGTGCAGTAATGAAACTTGGTGATAATGAAGCACGTAAAGTTTCTAGTGTATCAAGTGGTTCGGTAACACTAGATAACGCATTAGGAGTTGGTGGTTACCCTAAAGGTAGAATCATAGAAATATATGGGCCAGAAAGTTCTGGTAAAACAACAGTTGCATTACATGCCATAGCCGAGGTACAAAAAAATGGTGGTATCGCTGCATTTATTGATGCTGAACATGCTTTAGACCCTGTTTATGCAGAAGCATTAGGTGTTGATATTCAAAACTTATACTTATCTCAACCAGATCATGGTGAGCAAGGTTTAGAAATCGCTGAAGCATTTGTTAGAAGTGGTGCGGTTGATATCGTCGTTGTCGACTCAGTAGCTGCGTTAACACCGAAGGCTGAAATTGAAGGCGAAATGGGCGATACACATGTCGGTTTACAAGCACGTTTAATGTCACAAGCATTACGTAAATTGTCTGGTGCTATTTCTAAATCAAATACAACTGCTGTATTTATAAACCAAATTCGTGAAAAAGTTGGCGTTATGTTTGGTAATCCTGAAACGACACCAGGTGGACGTGCATTAAAATTCTATAGTTCTGTACGTTTAGAAGTTCGTCGTGCTGAACAGTTGAAACAAGGTCAAGAAATTGTTGGTAACAGAACAAAAATCAAAGTGGTAAAAAACAAAGTAGCACCTCCATTTAGAGTGGCTGAAGTTGATATGATGTACGGAAAAGGTATCTCTAAAGAAGGAGAGCTCATAGACCTTGGTGTAGAAAATGAAATCGTTAATAAATCGGGTGCTTGGTATTCATATAATGGTGAGCGTATGGGTCAAGGTAAAGAAAACGTTAAATTATATTTAAAAGAAAATCCAAAAGTTAAACAAGAAATCGATCAGAAATTGCGAGAAAAACTTGGTATTTTTGATGGTGACGTAGATGAAAAAGAGGAAGAAGATGCACCAACTACACTTTTTGATGAAAAAGATGAGTAACTTATAATTTAAATTAAAATATAATAGTTTTCCTTATAAAATAAGTATGTATTTATAAATACATACTTATTTTTTTGTGATTGCATATAGGTTCAAAATTATTAAATAAAAATTTTTTATGATGAAAAAACAACAAGAAATAAGCAATAGCAGTAACTGTAACTATTTTAATGTAAAAGAAGCTATTCAAATATTTAATTAATGTAGTTGCACACCTTGACACTTCTTAGTTTGAAACCGTACAATTACATTGTATGATTCTTATATAACTTCATATAATCATATTGAATTTGATATACAGAGCAAAATCCTAGAAAAAGGGGGTGTTTGTGTGAATTTATTAAACCTCCTACTCATTTTGCTAGGTATTATTCTCGGAGTTGTTGTAGGGTATATTATTGCCCGAAATATATTGCATCAAAAGCAATTACAAGCAAGACAAACTGCAGAAGATATTATCGAACATGGTAATAAAGAAGCAGAGAATATTAAGAAGGAAAAGCTCCTTGAAGCTAAAGAAGAGAATCAAATCTTAAAAGAGCAAAGTGAAAATGAACTTCGTGAAAGACGCGGTGATCTTCAAAGGCAAGAAGCACGACTTCTTCAAAAAGAAGAAAACTTAGAGCGAAAATCTGATCTTTTAGATAAAAAGGATGATATTTTAGAGCAAAAAGAGTCTAAACTTGAAGAACGACAACAACAAGTAGATGCAAAAGAGAGTAGTGTTCAGTCATTAATAAATAAGCATGAACAAGAATTAGAACGCATCTCTGGTCTCACTCAAGAAGAAGCTGCTAACGAACAACTTCAAAGAGTCGAGGAAGAATTGTCACATGATATTGCAATACTTGTTAAGGAAAAAGAGAAAGAAGCAAAAGAAGCAGTCGATAAAAATGCAAAAGAATTATTAGCAACTACTGTACAACGGTTAGCTGCAGAGCATACTTCAGAATCTACAGTATCAGTTGTTAATTTACCAAATGACGAAATGAAAGGTCGAATTATTGGTAGAGAAGGTAGAAATATAAGAACGTTAGAAACGTTAACTGGTATTGATTTAATTATAGATGATACACCAGAAGCAGTTATTCTATCAGGTTTTGACCCAATTAGACGCGAAATTGCAAGAACTGCATTAGTAAATCTTGTTTCAGATGGACGTATCCATCCTGGAAGAATTGAAGATATGGTTGAAAAAGCTCGAAAAGAAGTTGACGATATTATAAGAGATGCTGGTGAACAAGCAACATTTGAAATTAATGTGCATAATATGCATCCAGATTTAGTTAAAATTCTAGGTCGTTTACAATATCGTACTAGCTATGGTCAAAATGTGTTAAAACATTCTATAGAGGTTGCCCATTTAAGCGGCATGTTAGCGGCTGAATTAGGAGAAGATGTTACATTAGCCAAACGTGCTGGACTACTTCATGATGTTGGTAAAGCTATCGACCATGAAGTTGAAGGCAGTCACGTTGAAATTGGTGTAGAATTAGCTAAAAAATATGCTGAAAGTGAAACAGTATTAAATGCTATACATTCACATCACGGTGATGTAGAACCAACTTCTATTATTTCTATATTAGTTGCAGCAGCAGATGCACTATCAGCTGCAAGACCAGGTGCTCGTAAAGAGACCCTAGAAAATTATATTAGAAGGTTAGAAAGACTAGAAACACTCTCAGAAAGTTATGATGGTGTTGAAAAAGCATTTGCAATCCAAGCTGGTAGAGAAATTCGAGTTATCGTATCACCAGAAACTATCGACGACTTAAAGTCACACCGCTTAGCAAGAGATATTAAGAGTCAGATTGAAGATGAACTTCAATATCCTGGCCATATAAAAGTGACAGTTGTTCGTGAGACTAGAGCAATTGAATACGCAAAATAATAAATAAGAACTTAATTAAGTTACGGAATAACTGCTAGTAGAGATGTAAAATTTTACTAGCAGTTATTTTTAGTTTGTAAAACCGATATTATTAAGAAGTATAGTTAAAGTAAAAATACATTGTGGTTAACTTCACACTTTTTCGATTTAACTTATTTTACTTGTAACAGCTGACACTTGGATTGGATAGAATGATTTGTGAGAGCCATTGCAGGCTCGGATTATGTAAACTATATCTCTAGAATCTCTTGACATGTACAACACAATCACACTCGTACATGCTTTAATTCAAAAGACTAGGTTAGAAATCTGGAAAAAATAAAGGAGTCTAGGATGAACAATAATGTTCCCCAGACTCCTTTGTTTTGAAACTAAACACTATACTTCAGTCTCTTTTATTACTGTGAATTACGTTAAGTTATTTTAATTCTAAATCTACTTTACTTAATTCTTTAATTACTTCGGCAGTGTCATAACAATTCGTGGAGATATTGGCATATCTTTCAGCAAGTCTATAAGCATTGATATATAACTCCAAGCTATCTTTAGCAATCTCCTCCGGATTGTCACTATTTGAAGGGTTTGCAGAAACAACTAAATCAGCAAAATGTTGTGGATCAATATTAATTGACATATCTTACATACAACTCCTATTTTTTTGAAATGATACATAACTATAATATAAATATTACCACCAATCATAAATTTAAAACAAAGTAATGTTTATGAATATTTATTAAAGAGCCTTTTCATCATCGCTAATTTCAATTAAACTAACAGTAAGAGAGGATGACACGTAAATGAGAATTTTATTTATTGGGGATATTGTTGGTAAAATAGGTAGAGAAGCTATTTCAAACTATTTGCCCAAGTTGAAACAAACTTATAAACCTACGGTTACAATCGTAAATGCAGAAAATGCAGCACATGGTAAAGGTTTGACTGAAAAAATATACAAATCTTTATTAAGAGAAGGCGTTGATTTTATGACAATGGGTAATCATACATATGGTCAACGACAAATTTATGATTTTATAGAAAATGCCAATCGCATGGTTCGCCCTGCCAATTTTCCAGATGAAGCACCTGGTGTTGGTATGCGCTACATTCAAATTAACGAAATCAAATTGGCTATCATTAATTTACAGGGACGAGCATTTATGCAAGATATTGATGATCCATTTAAAAAAGCTGATGCGTTAGTAACTGAAGCAAAAAAAGAAACAGATTATATCTTTGTTGACTTTCATGCTGAGACGACTTCAGAAAAAAATGCAATGGGATGGTATTTAGATAATAGAGTTAGTGCTGTTGTCGGCACGCATACACATATCCAAACTTCAGATGAAAGAATATTACCTGGAGGCACAGGATATATTACAGATGTAGGTATGACAGGATACTATGATGGTATTCTTGGTATTAATCGTGAAGAGGTGATTACGCGTTTTATCACAAGCTTACCACAAAGACATGTTGTTCCTGACGAAGGTCGTAGTGTATTATCAGGTGTGATTATAGATTTAAATAAAGATGGTAAAACAAAACGTATCGAACGTATTCTTATCAATGATGACCATCCTTTTAAATAATCGTCCATTAGTATGAATTTTAAAATAAACCGCTCTTTTCATAGTAAAAGCGTGGTTTGTTTTGGTATGATGAAATATGAATTATTATAACCACTAGGAGGCTAGATGATATGAAATCTCAAGTATCATGGAAAGTGGGCGGACAACAAGGGGAAGGTATCGAATCAACAGGTGAAATCTTTGCCACTGCTATGAACCGTAAAGGATATTACTTATATGGGTATCGTCATTTTTCAAGTAGAATCAAAGGCGGTCATACAAATAATAAAATTAGAGTATCAACATCACCAGTACATGCAATTAGTGATGATTTAGATATATTAATCGCATTTGATCAAGAAACAATTGAAGTGAACCATCATGAGATGCGTAAAGACAGTGTGATTATTGCTGATAGTAAAGCTAAACCAGAAAAACCTGAACATTGTGACGCACAATTGGTTGCGCTACCTTTTACTGCCACTGCGAAAGAATTAGGCACTACTTTAATGAAAAATATGGTCGCTGTTGGAGCGACATGTGCAGTAATGAACTTAGACATTTCAGATTTTGAGACACTTATCACCAATATGTTTACTAAAAAAGGTGATAAAGTTGTAGAAATGAATATTGAAGCATTGAATGAAGGTTACCGTTTAATGAACGAACAATTAAGTCATATTGATGGTGATTTTGTTTTAGAAAAAACAGAAGGTACACCACATCTATATATGATTGGCAATGATGCCATAGGTCTAGGTGCGTTGTCAGCTGGTTCTCGATTTATGGCAGCTTATCCTATTACACCAGCATCTGAAATCATGGAATATATGATTGAAAATTTACCCAAAGTTGGGGGTACTGTTGTACAAACTGAAGATGAAATCGCTGCGGCAAATATGGCAATAGGCTCTAACTATGCTGGTGTACGTGCATTTACAGCGAGCGCTGGACCTGGTCTTTCACTCATGATGGAAGCAATTGGCCTTTCTGGTATGACGGAAACGCCATTTGTTGTAATCAATACACAACGCGGCGGTCCGTCCACTGGATTGCCTACCAAGCAAGAACAATCAGACCTTATGCAAATGATCTACGGTATGCATGGCGATATACCTAAAATAGTTGTAGCACCAACAGATGCTGAAGATGCATTTTACCTTACGATAGAAGCTTTCAATCTTGCTGAAATGTATCAATGCCCGGTCATTATTTTAAGTGATTTACAATTGTCATTAGGTAAACAAACTGTAGAATCATTAGATTATAATAAAATTGAAATAAACCGAGGAGAAACGATTCAATCGGATATAGAAAGAGATGAAGATGATAAAACATACTTCAAACGATATGCGTTGACTGAAAGTGGGGTCTCTCCAAGACCAATCCCTGGAGTTAAAGGGGGCATCCACCATGTCACAGGTGTGGAACATAATGAAGAAGGTAAGACAAGTGAAGCAGCTGATAACAGACAACAGCAAATGGATAAACGGATGCGAAAAACAGAACATCTATTGATCAATCAACCTGTAGAAAATAATGCAGTCCATGATGAAGCAGACATACTTTATTTAGGTTTCATCTCTACTAAAGGTGCGATTCAAGAAGGTAAAGAAAGGTTAGAGCAACAAGGATTGAAGGTTAATCATTTACAAATCAGACAACTACATCCTTTCCCAAGCAAAACGATACAAGAAGCGGTTGATAAAGCTTCAAAAGTTGTCGTTGTGGAACATAACTATCAAGGACAACTTTCCAATATATTAAAAATGAATGTGAACGTTGGAGATAAATTAATTAATCAAACGAAATATGATGGTACGCCATTCTTACCAAATGAAATAGAAGCCAAAGGATTAGAAATTGCCAAAAATTTAAAGGAGTTGGTATAAGTGGCAACATTTAAAGATTTTAGAAATAATGTGAAGCCCAATTGGTGCCCAGGTTGTGGAGATTTCTCTGTTCAAGCAGCTATTCAAAAAGCAGCTGCAAATGTTGGGCTAGAACCTGAAGAAGTTGCAATTATAACAGGTATCGGGTGTTCAGGCCGCTTATCAGGTTATGTTAATTCATACGGTGTACATGGGATCCATGGTCGTTCATTACCATTAGCACAAGGCGTGAAAATGGCTAATAAAGACTTGACCGTAATTGCCTCTGGTGGTGATGGTGATGGGTATGCGATTGGTATGGGACATACGATCCATGCGTTGCGTAGAAATATGAACATGACATATATAGTGATGGATAATCAAATCTATGGTTTAACTAAAGGACAAACATCACCTTCATCAGCACAAGGGTTTGTGACTAAATCTACGCCTAAAGGTAATATTGAGAAAAATGTTGCGCCATTAGAACTTGCGTTGTCTTCAGGTGCTACATTTGTTGCACAAGGTTTTTCTAGTGATATTAAAGGATTAACTAAAATGTTGGAAGATGCAATTAACCATGACGGTTTTTCATTCGTTAACGTATTCTCTCCATGTGTAACATATAATAAAGTCAACACTTATGATTGGTTTAAAGAAAATCTTACAAGTATTGATGAAATTGAAGATTTTGATACGACCGACAAACAAAAAGCTACTCAAAAGGTTTTAGAGTATAATTCATTACTTAAAGGCATTGTATATCAAGACACGGAAACACCTTCTTATGAATCTCAAATTGAAGAAATAGAAGGTACAGCATTAGCCAAAAAAGATATTCACCTTGATGAACAACAATTTAAAGACTTAACAAAGCAGTTTGTATAAGTGTTTATCTACTTAAATAAGAATCAATAGCGTAAAATAACTAGCTGATCACAAAAGATGATTTTCATAGAAAAAATCATTGTTTTATATTTGTGAATCAGCTAGTTTTATATTTATATACGAAAAATGGAAGGTTAGAGAGATATGGTTGATTACTTTGAAACAATGACGGAATTATTAACTTACACAAATGAAGATAAAGATTGGGAAATTCAAACGTGTGAAAGAGATTCACCAGTACTTATTACTGCTGTCCATGGCGGTGCTATAGAAAGAGGAACTACTGAAGTTGCACAACATTTAAGTGAAACAGGTAATTATAGTTTTTATAGTTTTAAAGGTGTAAGAAAAAATAAAAACAATGAACTTCATGTAACTTCAATTCATTTTGATGAGCCAAAATTACAAAAGATTGTGACTGAACATGCTCAAGTTATATCTATACATGGTTGCATGGGTAAGAAAAATGAAGTGTATATCGGTGGTAGAGATAAAGCACTAATTACGCAGATAAAACAAACGTTAAATGAAACAGGAATCGTTACAAAGGATGCACCTTCTCATATTTCTGGTAAACAACAGGATAACTTTGTGAATTGTGGTCAAAAAGGTATGGGGGTACAGTTAGAATTGACTGTTAACTTTAGGAAGCATTGTTTTGTTAATAAAAAATTTAATTTAAATGACCGAGAAAATCGTTCGAACTGGTCAACCTATTTAGAAGCGTTTTCAAAAGCAATGATTAAAGCAATCAATAATCAGTAATAGTTAACTGTAAATATTGAGTTAATAAATTATCAAAAACTTAACAGTGATTTAAAATAATGGACGCTAAAATGTGGTATACAAAAAGTGTACATATAAAATAGAGGGGGATAATCAATGGCTGATCGATTTAAATCTATGACGGAATTAATGCAGCTAACGGAGGAAAATACGGATTGGATTATTAATTCAATTGACCGAAATAGCAATGTTATCATAACTGCAATTCATGGCGGAGCTATAGAACCTGCTACTACCGAATTGGCGGAAGTAACAGCTGAAAAAGGTGGTTTTGACTACTTTACGTTTAAAGCAATTAGAACAAAAGGTAATGCAGAATTACATGTGACGTCCAGACATTATGATGAACCTAAATTAATGAAAATGATTGCAAATAATCAATATGCCATCGCGATACATGGCTGTAAAGGTGAAGATGAAATTGTTTATATGGGTGGTAAGGATGAGCAATTAATGGATGAGATGACGGCAGAATTTGAAAAATTAGGGATAATTGTCAGACAAGCCCCGTCACATATGTCTGGTGCGCATGATGACAATATTGTAAATTGCTGTAAAACTGAGAAAGGTGTCCAACTCGAGTTAACCTCAGGAATAAGAAAGAAATTGTTTGAAAATGAACGTTATAATAAAAAAAGTAGAGAGAACAGTAGTAACTGGGCTCAGTTTATGTATGATTTTGCAGATGCAATTATTAATGCTACTAAAAATTTAGTGTAATATTGAAAAAGAAAAACAAATAAGCTATTATAGATTTATTATATCTATAATAGGAAGATGATAAATTTATGAAATTTTCAAAGGCGACTGATTATGCTTTACATGCACTGTTATTTATGATTAATAATCAAGGTGATCAAAAAAAGATTCCTGTACAAGACTTAGCATCAGTTTTAGGTGTTTCTACAACTTATTTATCAAAAGTAATGACACGTTTAGTTAAGCGTAATATCATTTCTGCTAGTAGTGGTGCTAAAGGCGGATATCAATTAAAGAATGGATGGGATTCAGTATCTATCTATGAAGTCGTTGTTACGATAGATGGGGAGCAAAGTTTATTAGAAGACACTTTTAATCATGATGAAGGCTGTCCTATCAAAGCTATAATGGAAGATGCTGAAACAACTTTGGTAACAACTTTGAAGCAAAAGAAACTATCGAGTCTGCTAAAACCTGTAGTTAAATAATTTTATAGTATAGAAATAGCAAAGCATAAACTATTTCTATACACTTTTTTAAAACTATTATAGATATTAAAAGTCTTTAATAGACGTGTAATTAAAAGGAGTGGAATGATGGAATATGAAGTAATTGTCATAGGCGGTGGCCCAGCAGGTATGAGCGCTGCATTGAATTTTGGTAGAGGAATGATGCATACATTAGTCATTGATGAAGATAAACCACGAAATAAAGTTACTCAATTATCAAATGGTTATTTAACGCAAGATGGTATTTCGCCACAAAAATTTAAACAACAAGCTATAGAAGATGTCTCCAAATACAAAGATGTATCCATAGTGAATGCAAGGGTCGTAGATATTATACAAATTGAATCCGGATTTAAAGTATCAACAGCATCAAAATCCTATACAGCCAAGCAAATACTTGTTGCTACAGGTGTTAGAGAACATTTACCTAAAATAAATAATATTGAATCCTTTTACGGTAAAACGGTATTTTATTGTCCTTGGTGTGATGGCTTTGAAATGAAACATACTCAATTAGGCGTATTTTACTCTGATAAAGATGTAATACACATTGTTAAATTATTGAGAAATTTTTCGAAAAAAATCACTGTATTTACTAATGGTATTGAAACGTTAGAGCCAGAGGCAATTAAATTTTTAGAACAACATCATATTGAGGTCTGTTCAACAACGATCAAAAAACTATTAGGAGAGCAGGGACAATTAAAAGGAGTCGAATTAGAAGATGGTAATGTCATAAAAATAGAAGGTGCATTTACACAAATGGGGTGGGATACCGAATTCAATTTTCTAAATAATATATTGTTAGAACGTGATGAACAGGGCAAAATCAAATCATCACCATATGGAGAAACAAATATTAATGGATTATATGTAACTGGAGAGACTAAGGACAATTTTCCTAGCCAATTAATCGATGCGGCTTCAAATGGTGGTAACGTTGCTAAAAATATGATGATGTCACTTATAAACGAAACCTATCAATAAATAAACAAAGCTTTCGATTTCTATACCTTAAGTTAATGTTTTGGTAAACTGAAGGTAAGTAAAATTTAAGGGGTTGAACAAGTATGAATGATACTTTAATGAGTGTACAAATTATTCCTAAAACTGCTAATGGTGAAGATGTTATACCTTACGTAGATGAAGCAATTCAAGTGATCGATGATTCTGGTTTGGAATATCGCGTTGGACCTTTAGAAACAACTGTACAAGGTGAGATGAATGAATGTTTAATATTAATCCAAAAGTTAAATGAGCGAATGGTAGAACTAGAAATACCAAGTACTATCAGTCAAGTGAAATTTTATCATGTTCCAGAAGGTATAACGATTGAAACATTAACTGGAAAATATGATGAAATCTAAGTAGTTTTCTTGTAAGGTATTGCATTATGATAGTGTAAAATTGAAATTAAAGTCATAACTATAAGGTACATCGTTTATTTAATAAATGTTATTAAATGATACGTAAGTGCCTTATTTTTGTATCATTATTTTATTAAAAATGTTTGTTATTGGACAAAGTATATTTAATCAAGATGGTTTTTATTGTAAAATGTACTTTTGAAATCAACATTCATTATTGTAGATGACTTTTGCACTTTATTGCTAAATTTAATATAATGAAATAATGATTATAGATAAAGTTATAGAACTTTGAACGACTCGATTGTAAAACAGCGAGATAAGATCTATTTTAATGCGTTTGTTCATAGTTTTTATGATATAGAAAGGGTTTTGTTAGCGTGAATGAAGAACAAAGAAAGCAAACTTCTATAGATGTTTTGGCCGAGCGCGATAAGAAGACAAAAGATTATAGTAAGTATTTTGAGCATGTATACCAACCACCAAGTTTAAAAGAAGCACGTAAACGTGGTAAAGAAGAAGTACATTATAACCGTGATTTTCAAATCGATGAAAAATATCGTGGTATGGGTAAAGGTAAAACATTTTTAATAAAAACATATGGTTGCCAAATGAATGCACATGATACAGAAGTAATGGCAGGTATTTTAAGTGCTTTAGGTTATCAGCCAACAGAAGAAATCGATGAAGCGGATGTTATTTTAATTAACACTTGTGCAATTCGTGAAAATGCAGAGAATAAAGTGTTTAGCGAGATTGGCAATTTAAAACACTTGAAAAAAGAAAAACCTGAAACAGTTATTGGTGTTTGCGGTTGTATGTCTCAAGAAGAATCAGTCGTGAATAAAATATTAAAATCATATCAAAATGTGGATATGATTTTTGGTACGCATAATATACACAGACTGCCTGAAATACTCGAAGAAGCTTATCTCTCAAAAGCAATGGTGGTAGAAGTTTGGTCTAAAGAAGGCGATGTAATTGAAAATTTACCTAAAGTCAGAAAAGGTAATATAAAAGCATGGGTTAATATCATGTATGGTTGTGACAAATTCTGTACATACTGTATTGTGCCATTTACACGAGGTAAAGAGCGAAGTAGAAGACCACAAGATATTATAGACGAAGTTAGAGATTTAGCTCGTCAAGGATATCAAGAAGTTACACTATTAGGTCAAAATGTTAATTCATATGGTAAAGATATTGATGGATTAGAATATGGACTTGGCGACTTGCTAGAAGATATTTCGAAAATAGATATTCCTAGAGTACGTTTCACTACGAGTCACCCATGGGATTTCACCGATCGTATGATAGAAGTGATTGCTAACGGTGGAAACATCGTTCCACATGTGCATTTGCCCGTACAATCAGGAAATAATGCTGTTCTTAAAATTATGGGACGTAAATATACGAGAGAAAGCTATCTAGATTTAGTCAATCGTATTAAGTCAAAAATACCTGATGTTGCTTTAACAACAGATATTATCGTAGGCTATCCAAATGAAACAGCAGAACAATTTGAAGAAACATTGACTTTATATGATGAAGTAGCATTTGAACATGCATATACGTATATTTATTCTCAAAGAGATGGCACGCCAGCAGCTAAAATGAAAGATAATGTACCATTAGAGGAAAAAAAGTCAAGATTACAACAGTTAAATAAAAAAGTAGCCTATTATTCTGAACAAGCTATGGCACAATATGAAGGCCAAACAGTACAAGTTCTTTGTGAAGGTGCTAGTAAGAAAGATGATACAGTACTTGCAGGTTATACGAATAAAAATAAACTAGTTAATTTTAAAGCACCTAAAGAAATGATTGGAAAGATTGTTGATGTAAAAGTTGATGAAGCTAAACAGTTTTCATTGAATGGTACGTTTTTAGGCGTTAGTGAAAAAGCAGTGGTGACACAATAATGTATGAAAAAGATGAAATATTGGCAGAGGCAGATAAACTCAGTCAACGTATTCAATCATTAGACACTGTTAAAGAATATCAAGCGATTGAACAGCAAATTCATCAAAATAAAAATATTGAAACGCGTATGAAAGACTTGAAAAAAACGCAGAAACAGTCTGTTAATTTACAAAATTATGGTAAACAGCAGGCACTGCGTCAGTCTGAAGATAAAATTCAAGATATCGAGCAAAACCTCAATATTATACCTATTGTTGAAGAATTTAGAGAATCACAAGCGGAGGCAAATGACTTATTGCAAATGATGATTAGTACGATGTCAAACCGTTTAAATGAAATTCAACAAGATAAAGATTAATGCATAATCCATATGTAGAAAGGAAATGAGCAATATGAAAACAAGAAAATTAACACTGACTGCGATATTGATTGCAATAAATGTAGTGTTAAGTAGCATTGTTGTTATACCACTTGGGCCTATCAAAGCGGCGCCTATACAACATTTAATCAATGTGATATGTGCGGTATTTGTGGGACCTTGGTTTGGTCTGGCACAAGCGTTTATTTCTTCGCTGTTAAGAATGGTGTTTGGTACCGGTAGTTTCTTTGCATTTCCTGGAAGTATGGTAGGTGTATTATTAGCAAGTGGTTTTTACTTTTATCGCAAGCATATTTTTATGGCAGCAATCGGTGAAGTTATAGGTACAGGCATCATTGGTAGTATTATGTGTATACCATTAGCCTGGGTATTAGGTTTTGCTAACTTTGCTGTCAAGCCTTTAATGATTGCTTTTATTGCTTCAAGTGTGATTGGTGCAATGATTAGTTATGTTATTTTAATGGTTATGAAAAGAAAAGGCATCTTAAAACGATTCTTATAAATATGAAAAGGTTAAGTTTCATTGCTTTTAACATATCAATGATTTAATTATAATGTGGATTTGTAATTAACTAATTGTATGTGCAAATGAAGCTTAATCTTTTTTATTTTATAAATATCATTCATCAAGTAGTTAAACGACAACATTTTACATCAATCCTAATTTGTAAGCATAAGCGTAAAAACTAAAGTTATGTTAAAATTTAAGAGTTAAATGGACAATAAAAATATCGAAATATGGTTTAAAAGTACGAAATAATATAAGAATAGAAACTAGTTATAAAGTAAAAATAGCAATCAGTTAAACAAGTGAGCAACCATCTGATTTAATGATATAACATACATAAATAATAGTTTATTTAATGTATTGTAAATAACAGTAAGAAACTAATAGAAGGATTGTGAAAGATTAAATGACTAACCAAACGCCAATGATGCAACAGTATTTAAAAATAAAATCACAATATCAAGATTGTTTATTATTTTTTAGATTAGGCGACTTTTATGAAATGTTTTTTGAAGATGCGAAAGAAGCTTCTAGAGTTCTAGAGATTACATTAACAAAGCGTGATGCTAAAAAAGAAAATCCTATTCCTATGTGTGGGGTACCTTACCACTCAGCAGATGGCTATATTGAAACATTAATTAATAATGGATATAAAGTAGCTATTTGTGAGCAAATGGAAGATCCTAGACACACAAAAGGAATGGTGAAACGTGAAGTTGTTAGAATCGTTACGCCAGGTACGGTTATGGATCAAGGTGGCGTAGATGAAAAACAAAATAATTATATTTTGAGCTTTGTACAAATAAATGACTGTTATGCATTAAGTTATTGTGATGTGTCTACGGGAGAACTAAAAGTAACTTCCTTTAACGATCAAGCTACATTAATAAATGAAATAACAACCATTAATCCAAATGAAATCGTGGTAAATGAGCATATTGATGAAGAACTAAAACGTCAAATAAGTTTAACAACTGAAACGATTACAGTATTGAATGAAATATCAGATGCACATTATGCAGTAAATACTAGTAATGAACAATCTTTATACAATGCGACTCAGTTATTACTTGATTATATTTTTCATACGCAAAAACGAGATCTATCTCATATAGAAACTGTTGTTAAATATGAAGCAGTAGATTTTATGAAAATGGACTTTTATGCAAAAAGAAATTTAGAATTGACAGAAAGTATTCGTCTGAAAAGTAAAAAAGGGACATTGCTATGGTTGATGGATGAAACTAAGACCCCTATGGGTGCAAGAAGATTAAAACAATGGATTGATAGACCGTTAATCCACAAAAATCAAATTGAATCACGTCTAGATACAGTTGAGCAATTTATAGACTTTTTTATAGAGAGAGATACATTGAGAGAACATCTTAATCAAGTATATGATATCGAGCGCTTAGTTGGTCGAGTGAGTTATGGTAATGTAAATGCTAGAGATCTAATTCAACTCAAACATTCAATTTCTGAAATACCCAATATTAAGCAATTATTAGATCGTTTAGATACAGAAACTACTGAGCAATTTAAAGCTCTTGAACCTTTAGATGAACTGTTAGCATTATTAGAAAATAGTTTGAAAGAAGAACCGCCAATATCTGTTAAAGAAGGTGGATTATTCAAAAAAGGGTTTAATCAGGAGCTAGATGAATATTTAGAAGCATCGAAGAATGGTAAATCTTGGTTGGCTGAACTTCAGACTAAGGAGCGTCAACGCACTGGTATTAAATCACTGAAGATTAGCTTTAACAAAGTGTTTGGATACTTTATTGAAATTACAAGAGCCAACTTGCAAGGTTTTGACCCTTCTGCATATGGTTATCATCGTAAACAAACCTTATCAAATGCAGAACGGTTTATTACGGATGAATTAAAAGAAAAAGAAGACATTATATTAGGCGCTGAAGATAAAGCGATTGAATTAGAATATCAATTATTCGTTGAATTACGTGAACAAATAAAGACATATACAGAACGCTTACAAAAACAAGCAAAAGTTATTTCTGAATTAGATTGTTTGCAAAGTTTTGCCGAGATAGCACAAAAATATAATTATGCAAGACCTGCATTTAGCGAAGACAAAACACTTAAATTAACAAATTCGAGACATCCTGTTGTAGAACGCGTTATGGATCACAACGACTATGTGCCAAATGATTGTAATTTAGATCAAGATACGTTTATCTATTTAATCACTGGACCTAATATGTCTGGGAAATCTACTTATATGAGACAAGTTGCAATCATAAGCATTATGGCACAAATGGGTGCTTATGTGCCGTGTGAAACAGCTGTATTACCAGTTTTTGATCAAATATTTACAAGAATTGGAGCTGCAGATGATTTAGTTTCTGGTAAAAGTACATTTATGGTTGAGATGTTGGAAGCACAAAAAGCACTCGCTAACGCTACAGAAAATAGTTTAATTATTTTTGATGAAATAGGTAGGGGAACCTCTACTTATGATGGATTAGCATTGGCACAAGCAATGATTGAATTCGTGGCACATACTTCTCATGCTAAGACATTATTCTCTACACATTATCACGAGTTAACAACATTAGATCAGTCGTTGCCTTCGTTGAAAAATGTTCATGTTGCAGCAAATGAATACAAAGGTGAGCTTATCTTCTTACACAAAGTTAAAGACGGGGCTGTCGATGATAGTTATGGTATCCAAGTTGCGAAGTTAGCACATTTACCAGAAGCAGTTATATCACGTGCACAAGTGATTCTAGATGCATTTGAACAAAATAATAATCATGGACAAGCGACAAATGAACAAATGAACGTTATTAAATCGGGCGTGGAAGCACCGCCGATAGAAAAATCATTTGTATCTGAAAACGAGCACAGCTATAACGATGACACGCAAGCACAAAGTAGCCACCAATTTGAACAAGCAGCTTTTGATTTGTTTGATTATCCTGCGGAACAAAGTGAAGTAGAGACTGAAATTAAGCAATTAAATTTATCGAATATGACACCGATAGAAGCTCTAGTAAAACTTAGTGAATTACAAAAACAGTTAAAATAGAGGTGAGGTCATTCAATGGGTAAAATAAAAGAATTACAGACATCTTTAGCAAATAAAATAGCAGCCGGTGAAGTAGTAGAAAGACCTGGATCGGTTGTGAAAGAATTATTGGAAAATGCAATTGATGCTCAAGCGACAGAAATAAACATAGAGGTTGAACAATCAGGAGTCGCTTCTATACGTGTGGTTGACAATGGTACTGGTATAGAAATCGATGATTTAGACTTAGTATTCCATCGCCATGCAACAAGTAAATTAGATGCAGATGATGATTTGTTCCATATTCGCACATTAGGATTTCGCGGTGAGGCTTTAGCTAGTATTTCTTCAGTTTCTAAGGTGACATTGAAAACATGTACAGATAATCAAGAAGGCCAAGAAATTTATGTGGAAAATGGGGAAGTTTTAAATCGAAAACCAGCTAAAGCAAAAAGAGGCACAGATATTTTGGTAGAGTCATTGTTTTATAATACGCCAGCACGTTTAAAATATATTAAAAGTCTCTATACAGAACTTGGAAAGATTACAGATATCGTGAACCGTATGGCTATGAGTCATCCTGATATTCGTATTTCACTAGTTTCTGATGGTAAAACAATATTAAAAACAAATGGATCAGGTAGAACAAATGAAGTCATGGCAGAAATTTATGGTATGAAAATTGCAAAAGATCTAGTTTATGTAACGGGTGATACAAGTGATTATCATTTAGATGCTTATTTTGCAAAGCCAGAACATTCTAGAAGTAATAAGCATTATATTTCTATCTTTATTAATGGCAGATATATTAAAAACTTCTTATTAAATAAAGCAATTTTAGAGGGCTATCATACTTTATTAATGGTCGGTCGTTATCCAATATGCTATATCAACATTGAAATGGATCCGATATTGGTAGATGTTAATGTGCACCCAACTAAACTAGAGGTAAGGTTATCAAAAGAAGACCAGCTTTTTGAATTAATTGTGACAAAAATTCGTGAAGCATTTAAAGATCGTATTTTAATTCCTCAAAATGATATGGATAAAATGACGAAGAAAAACAAGGTATTAGACCAATTTGAGCAACAGAAAATGGACTTCGAAAAACGGCAACAACAAAATAACCTTGAGCAAAATGTTGAGCAATCAAGTGAACCAAACGTGAATAATGCAAATAACGCAAGTGCAGACAATTCAACATCCTATATAAATCAACCGGATAATGAACGAAGCGGCATTCAAGAGTCACAAAATGATTATGATGATTATAAGAAAATACAAAATGATTTGCTTTATGATTTAGAAACGACAAGTAGTGATTCTACTGATAACGAAGTATCAACCGCGGATAACATTTTAAAAGACAATGGTGAAGAAGATATTAAAGGGCGCGTGAGTGCTTCGCCAACACGTAGAATACCTTATATGGAAATTGTTGGACAAGTGCATGGCACTTACATCATCGCTCAAAATGAAAATGGTATGTTTATGATTGATCAACACGCAGCTCAAGAAAGAATAAAGTATGAATATTTCAGAGAAAAAATTGGTGATGTTGTAAATGAAAGTCAAAATTTATTGATTCCATTAACTTTCCATTTTTCAAAAGATGAATTAATGATAATTAATCAATATAAAGATGAATTAGATAAAGTAGGCGTGCATTTAGAACCATTTGGTGGACATGATTACATTGTAGATAGCTATCCAGTATGGTTTCCTAAAGAAGAAGCTGAAGAAATCATCAAGGATATGATCGAATATGTATTAGAACATAAAAAAGTTGACGTGAGAAAAATTCGTGAAGAAGCTGCGATTATGATGAGCTGTAAAAAATCAATCAAGGCTAACCACTATCTAAAAAATAACGAGATGGCAGATTTAGTTAATCAATTGAGAGACACTGAAGACCCATTTACCTGTCCACACGGTAGACCCATTATTATTAATTTCTCAAATTATGAATTAGAACGCCTATTTAAACGTATTGTCTAAGGAGGAATTCATGTTGAAACCGCATATTTTGCCTGCAGTTCGCTCAATGAAAGATTTAGAAAAATTAACGATGACCGATTACAAGGCATGTGTCATGTTAGATGCGCATATCGGACATGTTAAAAGTATTATGGGTCTATTAAACAAGAATAAGATTGAAACATACATGCATATCGATTTAATCAAAGGTATGAGCCATGATGAATTTGCTTGTGAATATATCATTCAAAATTATCATCCTAAAGGCATCGTTTCAACTAAGACAAAAGTAATTAATAAAGCAAAATCATTAAATACTACAACCGTGTTCAGAGTGTTTGTATTAGATAGTCATGCACTATCTAGAAGTATCGAATTGATTAAGCGTGTAGAACCAGATTTTGTGGAAGTTTTACCTGGTATTGCTACTAAAGCAATACGTATCATTAACGAAGAAACAAATACTGCAGTAATTGCAGGTGGGCTCATAAATAGCAATGAAGAAGTAGATATTGCAGTTTCAAATGGCGCAAAATATATTACAACAAGTGACCGATCACTATGGTAATCGAATCATGTGGTGTCACTAAAATGATAAAAATTTAACTATTTCCATATTATTGATTCATTTATTTGTAATCAATCATTGTGAACGAGTATAAGGGGATGACGACAATGATAAAACCAAAGCAATTGAAAGTAGGAGACACAGTAGCAATTGTGTCTCTTTCTTCTGGTTTAGCAGGTGAAAGTAATATGTTATGGCGAACTCGACAAGGCATTCAACGTTTGGAAAATGAGTTTGGCTTAAAAGTCAAGGTAATGCCACATGCCTTAAAAGGTGTAGCGTTTATTCACAATCATCCAGAATGTAGAGCTAAAGATTTAAATGAAGCAGTAAAAGATCAAGAAGTTAAAGCTATTATTAGTTGTATTGGCGGAGAAGATGCTATACGTATTTTACCTTATGTAGATTTCCAAGCAATTGCAAACAACCCTAAAATATTCAGTGGTTATTCAGATACAACAACAGTACATTTGATGTTTTATAAAATGGGAATAGTTAGTTTTTATGGTCAGGCATTACTTACTGACTTTGCAGAAAATATAGCAATGGATACATATACAGTAGAGAATATTAACAAGTGTTGGTTTAATACAAATAAAATAGGAAAAATAGAACCAGCATTTTATATGAGACCATATGGATTAAAATGGAATAAACAAAACAAATATACATGTAGAGCTAAAATAGAACAAAAAGGATACGAAATATTAAATGGAAATAAAAAAGTGAGCGGACACCTTTTAGGTGGAAATCTAGAAACTTTTGTTGATTTAATGCATACATCAATATTTCCTGAAATTGAAGCATTTAATGGTGCAATATTATTTTTAGAAACCTCAGAAGACACACCTACACCTGATATGTTTGCTAAATATTTAGAGGAATTGCTGAAGCAAGGGATTTTAAATCACCTGAATGGTATGATTTTTGGTAAGCCATTTAATAATGTATATTATGAAAATTATAAAAAAGAGATATTAAAAATAATTAAAAAAAGCAATAATCCTAAAATGGTAGTTTTTTATAATTTATCATTTGGTCATAATGAGCCCAAACATGCGATTCCTTATGGGTTAACGGCACAAATTGACCCATTGACTAGTCAATTTAGTATTGATGAAAATAGTGTGATATCAACTTGAGTTGTGACAACTTTTTTACAAAGTATTTGACAACGCTTACAACAACGGTGTAAGATGTACACAAGTTAATATTTAGAACAGAGATGGGAGATTTCTACAGTAATTAAACCGGTGGTTCACAACTGGATATAATTGTAGGGGTCTCCCTGTCTTATTTTAGGAGGAGTCTTTATGAGTGAATATTTTGCTGAATTTTTGGGAACAGCAATACTTATACTATTTGGGGGAGGCGTTGTTGCAAACGTCAACTTAAAAAGAAGTAATGGGAATGGCGCAGATTGGATTGTTATTGCTACAGGTTGGGGATTAGCAGTTACTATGGGAGTGTACGCGGTAGGTAATATTTCAGGTGCACATTTAAATCCTGCAGTTACTTTAGCATTTGCCATGGATGGTGCCATTAGTTGGGCTATGGTGCCAGGCTATATTATCTGTCAAATTCTAGGTGGTATCGTTGGTGGTGCATTAGTTTGGTTAATGTATTTAGCACAATGGAAAGCCACAGAAGACCAAGGCACAAAATTAGCTGTATTTTCTACAGCACCTGCCATTAAAAACTATTTTGCAAACTTCATGAGTGAAATTATTGGTACAGGTATTTTAACAATGGGGCTTTTATTCATTGGTATGAACAAAATTGCTGATGGTTTAAATCCATTAATTGTCGGTAGTTTAATCGTTGCAATTGGATTAAGTCTAGGTGGGCCAACAGGTTATGCAATTAACCCAGCTCGTGATTTAGGTCCACGTATTGCACATGCGATTTTACCAATCGCAGGTAAAGGTGATTCTAATTGGTCATATGCGATTGTACCTGTGTTAGGGCCTGTAACTGGTGGTATGATTGGTGCAGTGATTTACAGATTATTTTACAAAGGTGCATTTGATACAATGTCGGTAGTTGCTATTGTATTATTAATTATCACACTTATTTTAGGCGTAACGTTAAATAAAGCGAAAAATGCTAAAGGTATAGAAACTATATATTAATTACGTTTAATTTAAGTATATTTACGTTAAAATATAACTAGATATTATTGTCATTGAATTAATATAAAAATATTAGTTGAGTGAACTAATAAAAATTGGGTACAGAGAAGTATATATCAATGTGAATTACATATGTAATTCGTATTACGAACATTTGAAGAGGGAGCTAATCATTATGGAAAAATATATTTTGTCAATCGACCAAGGCACTACGAGTTCGAGAGCAATTCTATTTGATCAAGATGGAAAAATTAAAGGAGTTGCACAGCGTGAATTCAAACAATATTTTCCAAAATCAGGCTGGGTAGAACATGATGCCAATGAAATTTGGACGTCCGTTTTAGCTGTTATGGCGGAAGTTTTAAATGAAGAAAACATCGGTGCAGATCAAATAGCTGGTATTGGTATTACAAACCAACGTGAAACTACGGTAGTATGGGATAAGAAAACATCAAGACCAGTGTATCATGCGATTGTTTGGCAATCTCGTCAAACTCAAGGCATCTGTCAAGAATTAAAGGAACAAGGTTTAGAAGATAAATTTAGAGAAAAAACAGGTCTTTTACTAGATCCATATTTTGCTGGAACAAAAGTTAAATGGATTCTAGATAATGTGGAAGGTGCTAGAGAGAAAGCTGATAATGGAGATTTATTATTCGGTACTATTGATTCTTGGCTAGTGTGGAAATTATCTGGTGGTAAAGCTCATATTACAGATTATACGAATGCAAGCCGTACGTTGATTTATAATATCCATGATTTAGAATGGGACCAAGAATTATTGGATATATTAGAAATTCCAAATACTATGTTACCTGAGGTTAAAGAATCTAGTGAAGTTTATGCAAATACCATTGATTATCATTTCTTCGGACAAGAAATTCCAATTGCTGGTATTGCAGGTGACCAACAGGCAGCATTATTTGGTCAAGCATGCTTTGAACGTGGAGATGTAAAAAACACTTACGGTACTGGTGGCTTTATGCTGATGAACACAGGTGAAGAAGCTGTAGCATCTGAAAGTGGATTATTAACAACAATTGCCTATGGACTAGACGGAAAAGTTAATTATGCACTTGAAGGTTCTATCTTTGTTTCAGGATCAGCTATTCAATGGTTGAGAGATGGATTGAGAATGATTAATTCTGCACCACAATCAGAAAATTACGCGGAACGTGTAGAATCTACGGAAGGTGTTTATGTTGTGCCAGCATTCGTAGGTTTAGGAACACCATATTGGGATGCTGATGCACGTGGAGCAATCTTTGGTTTAACGCGTGGTACTGAAAAAGAACACTTTATTCGTGCTACATTAGAATCATTGTGTTATCAAACACGTGATGTGCTTGAAGCAATGGAAAAAGATTCTGATATTACAGTAAATAACCTACGTGTCGATGGTGGTGCTGTTAAAAATAACTTTATTATGCAATTCCAATCAGACTTATTAAACGTGAGTGTGGAACGTCCAGAAATTAACGAAACAACAGCTTTAGGTGCAGCTTATTTAGCTGGTTTAGCTGTAGGTTTCTGGGATAGTAAAGATGAAATTGCTAACCGTTGGAAACTTGAAAAAGAATTTAATCCAGATATGGAAGAAAAAGAAAGAAATAAATTATACAAAGGCTGGAAAAAAGCTGTAGAGGCCACTCAAGTCTTTAAGCTAGACGAAGAATAAAAGAATTAGACTTATCTAAGTTTCTTATGCTATAATAAGGGTAAGTTAATATTATCGAGATGAGAATTGAGAGACACTGTTCGTACAATTATATATGTATGGGATAGGTCTCTCTTTTTTTATTACTACTAGGAGGCGCTAGATTTTATGAGTTTATCAACTTTGAAAAGAGAACAGATTAAGCAAGATTTAAAAAATGATACTTTTGATGTTGTCATTATCGGTGGAGGTATTACTGGTGCAGGTATTGCATTAGATGCAACACAAAGAGGTATGAAAGTCGCGTTAGTAGAAATGCAAGACTTTGCACAAGGTACAAGTTCACGTTCAACAAAATTAGTGCATGGTGGTTTGCGTTACTTGAAACAATTGCAAGTTGGCGTTGTAGCAGAAACTGGACGTGAACGTGCAATTGTATATGAAAATGGGCCTCATGTAACGACACCTGAACGTATGCTATTGCCAATGCATAAAGGTGGCTCTATGGGTAAATTTACTACATCTATTGGCCTAGCAATGTATGATAGACTAGCAGGCGTTAAAAAATCAGAACGTAAAACAATGTTAAATGCTAAAGAAACGTTAGCGAAAGAGCCACTTGTTAAAAAATCAGGATTAAAAGGTGGCGGATCTTATGTTGAATATCGTACAGATGATGCGCGTTTAACAATTGAAGTCATGAAACGTGCAGCTGAAAAAGGTGCCACAGTAATCAATCATACGAAATCAGTACATTTCACATATGATTCAAATGAAAAGGTCAACGGTATCCATGCAGAAGACCAAATTTCTGGTGAGACTTATCCAATTAAGGCTAAAAAAGTAATCAATGCAAGTGGCCCATGGGTAGATGAAGTACGTAGTGGTGATTATGCACGTAATAACAAACAATTACGTTTAACAAAAGGTGTTCATATTGTTATTGATCAATCAAAATTCCCATTAGGACAAGCAGTATACTTTGATACTGAAAAAGATGGACGTATGATTTTTGCGATTCCTCGTGAAGGTAAAGCATACGTAGGTACAACAGATACATTTTACGATAACGATAAAACATCACCATTAGCTACACAAGAAGACAGAGATTACTTAATTGATGCGATCAACTATATGTTCCCAGATGTAAATGTAGCTGATGAAGATATTGAGTCATCATGGGCTGGCGTAAGACCATTAATTTTAGAAGAAGGTAAAGACCCATCAGAAATATCTCGTAAAGATGAAGTTTGGGAAGGTAAATCAGGCCTACTTACAATTGCTGGTGGTAAATTAACTGGTTATCGTCATATGGCATTAGAAATTGTAGACCTTTTATCTAAACGCTTAAAATCAGAATACGGTTTGAAATTTGATAAATGTGCTACAAAACACTTACCAATTTCTGGTGGAGATGTTGGTGGTAGTGCAAACTTTGATCAATTTATTGATAAAAAAGTTGAAGATGCTAAAGCTTATCAAATAGATGATGCGACAGCACGTCATTTTGCAACGAAATATGGTTCAAATGTAGAAGAATTATTCAAAATTGCTCAAACAGCACAATATCAAGAATCTGGTTTACCATTAGATATTTATACAGAATTGATTTATTCTATTCAAAACGAAATGGTTCATCGTCCAACAGATTTCTTTATTCGTCGTACTGGTAAACTTTATTTCAAAATAGATGACGTTCTCAATTATAAAGATCAAGTTATTGATGTAATGGCTGAATTACTAGGTTACACAGATATTCAAAAAGACTTGTTTACAAAAGAACTTCAAACTGCAATTGATGAAGCACAAACAGGTAATAATCAACCTGCAGTTAAAGAATAAATTAAATATTGTCCGAATCTAACATTTGATCTTTATCCAATAATGAGTTAGTAGATTTAAATTTTGAACAATAGTTCTTTCCCTTCAAAGTAGACATTAAAAAATGTAGACTTTGGAGGGGTTTTTATATTTTTAATGAGGTTTTGCATTTAATTTTATCAATAATAGCGCTGTAACAAGTGATAAGCCGAATAGCATTGTATTTGAAAACAGTGTATTTTGAAGGTATATTGTATAATGTATGATGAATGAAATGAAACGTGATTTGGGGGTAAAACATGAGTGGAAATGAGTTTAAAATCACTGTTGCAGATGGAACGACTTTAGAAGTGAAATTGAATAAGGCGAAAAAAGACACGATTGGTGTGATACACTTACTTCATGGCATGGCAGAACATATGGATCGATATGATGCACTTATTGATTCATTAAACCAACAAGGATATGATGTACTACGACACAACCATAGAGGGCATGGTAAAGATATAGCATCATATGAACGTGGTCACATTGATAGTATGGAGCAAGTGGCAGATGATACTTTTGAAATTGCACAGACGTTGTATTCAGATACTGTGCATACGCCATATATTATATTGGGGCATTCTATGGGTTCTATTATTGCTAGAATTTTCACACAAAAATATCCAGATGTCGCACAAGGCATGATTCTATCAGGAACAATGCAATACCCTAAGTATTTAGGGAAATGCGTACAAATAATTTTAAAGCTTATCACTTTAATAACTGGTAAAAGACGTCGTTTGAAATGGTTAAACCAAATAATGTATAAAACTTTCAATAAAAATATAAAAAACAACAAATCGAAAAATGATTGGTTATCCAGCGATGACCAAGAAGTTGAAAAATTTGAAAAAGACCCTTTTACTGGATTTTTAGTCTCAAATCAACTGATTTTTGAAACAGTAAAGTATATGTTACAGACAAGCAAATTAAAAAACATAAAAAAAATGAAGTCAGATCTTCCTATTTTACTAATTTCTGGAAAAGATGATGCGATAGGCAATTATGGAAAAGGGATTAGACATTTAGGAAAACTATATAAAAAGGGTAATATTCATCATATTACAGTACATTTATACAAAAATAAAAGACATGAAGTGTTATTTGAAAAAGATGCTACGACTACGTGGCAACATATGTATGATTGGATAGAAAGACAAATTTTAAAAAAATATAACAGAGTAGATAAAGCATAAAGAGAGTTGATATAAGTGCAGAGCGATAAACCTTTTATAATTGCATTAGTTGGTCCAACAGCTGTTGGTAAAACAGAATTAAGCATCGAATTGGCTAAAAGATTTAATGGTGAAATTATTAGCGGAGATTCTATGCAAGTCTATAAACATATGGATATTGGAACAGCAAAAATAAATAGAGAAGAGATGGCGGATATTCCACATCATATGATAGATATTCTTGAACCTGATGAAACATTTTCTGCGTATGATTTTAAAAATAGAGCGCAAAATTTAATAGATGAAATTACGGCTAGAGGTCATATGCCTATCATCGTAGGCGGTACAGGTTTGTATATCCAATCATTAATTTATAATTATGCTTTCGAAGATGAAACGATATCTGAAGCACAACAAATTAAAGTAGACTATACGCTAAATGAATTAGATTCATTATCAAATGAAGCATTGCATGATTATTTAGCTTCGATAGATAAAGATTCAGCTGATACTATTCACCCAAATAATCGTAAAAGGGTACGTAGAGCGATTGAATATTATTTAAAAACAAAAAAACTTTTAAGTTCACGCAAGAAAAATCAACAATATACAGAAAATTATGATACATTATTAATAGGGATAGAAATGTCACGCGAAACTTTATATCAAAGAATTAATAAACGTGTAGATATAATGTTGGAACGCGGATTACTAAATGAAGTGAAACAACTCGTTGAAGATGGTTTTGAAACTTGTCAAAGTATGCAAGCTATCGGATATAAAGAGATGTTACCTGTAATTAAAAATGAGGCTAGTCTAGCCGAAGCAACAAATAAATTGAAAAAGCATTCTAGAAATTATGCTAAAAGACAAATGACTTGGTTCAAAAACAAGCTCGACGTAGTATGGTTAGATAGAGAGATAATGTCACTTTCATTGATGTTAGATGAAGTTTCAGTCCAAATAAAGAAAAGGAGAACATAACATGAATACAACAGAAAACATCCAAGATAAATTCCTAGGACAATTTAAGGCTGATCAAACGAAAGTTATCGTATTTTTAGTGAATGGTTTTCAAATGAAAGGTATTATCGAAGATTATGATGACAATTTGGTTTGTTTATTAACACAAGGAAAGCAACATCTTATTTATAAACATGCTATCAGTACATTCACACTTGATGATGATGCAGTAGAAGAAGTATAACATTAAAAAAACAATTTATTTTTGCATACTTTAAAAGAAGAAAGCTACACTTTGATAGAAATTATCAAGTGTAGTTTTCTTCTTTAAATCAGTAATTTATTTATAATAACGCTTCAATATCAGCTTCAATTTGACTTGGTTTTTTCTGTGGCGCATATCGATTAGTTACATTACCTTCTCTATCGATTAAAAATTTGGTGAAGTTCCATTTGATTTTTTCATTGAAAAAGCCATTTTGTTGTTCAGTCAGAAATTGATATAAAGGGTGTTGATTTTCGCCTTTGACATCAATTTTTTCGTGCATTGGGAAAGAAACGCCATAGTTAATTTTACAGTTTTGAGTAGCTTCTTCACCCGTACCTGGTTCTTGACCTCCGAATTGGTTACATGGAAAACCTAGCACAACAAATCCTCGATCTTTATAGTTGTCATATAAGTGTTGTAGTCCTTCAAATTGTGGTGTGAAACCACACTCACTTGCAGTATTAACAATTAGCAATACTTTGTTTTTATATTCTTCTAACTTGTAAGTTTCGCTATTTGGTTTTTGAACTTCTATATCGTATATTGTCATATCGTGTCACCTCTTATTATTAATTTAACATAATTTGAGAAGATAGTCTTTATATAAACACTATGATAAAATAGCAAAGAAAACTTTGAAAGAGGTGCATGTTATGAGCCAACAAACACATACGACTAAAAAAGAATTAGAGACAGCGATTTTAGTTGGCGTACAAGCTCAAACCGATGAAGTGTTTGATTTTGAATCAACAATGGAAGAATTAGCTTCATTGTCTGAAACATGCCAATTAAATGTACAAGCTGAATTTACCCAGAACAGACAACATTTTGATAATAAATATTACGTTGGAAAAGGTAAATTAGAGGACATAAAAGCTTATATAGAAATGAATGATATAGATGTACTTGTTGCTAATGATGAATTGACTACAGCCCAGTCAAAAACATTAAATGGTAATCTGAACGTTAAAATTATCGACAGAACACAACTGATTTTAGAGATATTTGCACTTCGAGCAAGAAGTAAAGAAGGTAAGCTTCAGGTAGAATTAGCGCAATTAGATTATTTATTACCTAGACTTCAAGGTCATGGGCGCAGTTTATCAAGATTAGGTGGTGGCATCGGAACGAGAGGTCCAGGTGAAACTAAGTTAGAAATGGATCGTCGTCATATTAGAACACGTATGAATGAAATCAAACATCAATTAGAAACGGTGGTTGAACATCGAGAGCGATATCGCAACAAACGTGAACAAAATAATGTGTTTCAAGTAGCACTTATTGGATATACAAACGCTGGTAAATCATCTTGGTTTAATGCATTGGCGAATGAAGCTACTTATGAGAAAAACTTGCTTTTTGCTACGCTAGATCCTAAAACAAGACAAATTCAAATCAATGATGGATTTAACCTAATCATATCTGATACGGTTGGTTTTATTCAAAAACTACCAACTACACTCATTGCTGCGTTTAAATCCACTTTAGAAGAGGCGAAAGGCGCAGATTTGCTATTACATGTTGTGGATGCTAGTCATCCTGAATATCGAGTTCAGTATGATACAGTAAACCAAATCATAGGTGACTTAGATATGGGGCATATTCCACAAGCTATTATTTTTAATAAAAAAGATTTACACGAAGGAACTATGCCAACAACTCATTTACCATCAGTTTTTGTTTCGAGTAAAAATGAAGAAGATGAAGACAAAGTGAAACAATTACTTATAGAGCAAGTTAAATCAGCTTTAACTTTTTATGAAGAAAATGTCTCAAGTGCTGATGCGGATAGATTATATTTCTTGAAACAACATACACTCGTCACAGAAATCATATTTAATGAGAAAGATGCAACATATACTGTAAAAGGGTTTAAAAAAGAATAGGAAGAAGAATTACGATGAAAAATATGAAACAATTAATAGCAGATACAGAAGCAAAACTAGAACCTTATTTTAAAAATATAGAAGAGATTGCTTATATCAATCAAGAAAAAGTGTTGGACGCGTTCCACGCTGTTAAAGTATCCGAAAGTGACTTACTTGGCACAACGGGTTATGGATATGATGATATAGGTCGAGATCATCTAGAAGCTGTATATGCACATGCATTTAAGGCGGAAGACGCATTAGTGCGCCCTCAGATTATTTCTGGTACGCATGCGATTACAATTGCTTTACAAAGTACTTTGAAATATAGGGATGAATTAATGTATATTACAGGTGATCCATATGATACATTATTAGAAGTGATAGGTATTAATGGTAATGGTATAGAAAGTTTAAAAGAACACGGAGTAATATATAATAAAGTAGACTTAAAGCACGGTGAAATCGATATTGATAAGGTATTAACTAAAATATCACCACAAACTAAGGTCATCGCTATTCAGCGTTCGAAAGGTTATGATCAACGACCATCCATAGATTTAACAAAAATAGAAAGTGCAATTCAACAAATAAAAGCGCAATATCCTGAAATCATAATATTTGTAGATAATTGCTATGGTGAATTTGTAGAAGAACGAGAACCTATAGAGTGCGGCGCTGATTTAATGGCTGGTTCCTTAATTAAAAACCCTGGTGGAGGGCTAGCTAAAATCGGTGGTTATATCGTTGGAAATGAAACATTGGTGGAAAGATGTGGATACCGTTTAACTGCGCCAGGAATTGGTAAAGAAGCTGGTGCCTCACTATATTCGTTACAAGAAATGTATCAAGGATTTTTCTTAGCGCCTCATGTTGTGAGCCAAAGTTTGAAGGGTGCATTATTTACGAGTTTGTTACTAGAACAAATGAATATGCACACCTCACCAAGATTTGATGTGCCTAGAACGGATTTAATTCAAACGGTCACTTTTGATACGAAGGAACAGATGATTCAATTTTGCCAAAGTATTCAAGCAGCTTCACCGATTAACGCACATTTTAGTCCTGAACCATCTTATATGCCGGGTTATGAAGATGATGTCATTATGGCTGCGGGTACGTTTGTTCAAGGTTCTTCAATTGAATTATCAGCAGATGGTCCTATAAGACCACCGTATGAGGCTTATGTTCAAGGTGGCTTAACGTATGAACACGTTAAATTAGCTGTAACAAGAGCTGTTGAAAAAATATTTTAATAAATTTAAAGAGAGGCCACATTGTATTTATAGCTATGTCAAATAGCAAATTAAAATGCATATGTGGCTATTTCTAATTATAGAAAAATTTCGGAAAATTCTGCGATTAAATGTAGGAAGTGCATTATAAAGTTAATTAAATCAATGGTTTGAAGTATATGTTAGAAAACCTGACATATTTTTGAATTGCTTTAAGAATTATGCTAAATTAAATACAAGTTCAAAAATAGAGGTGATTGGATTGGAGTCAAAAGATACGATACGACGAAGCATGCCGGTCTTCTCTATGAGTGTTGTTACGAAATTAAGTGAACTAACTGCTAGACAAGTTCGCTATTATGAGACACATGAACTGATTAAACCACATAGGTCAGAAGGAAATAAACGACTTTTTTCGTTAAACGATTTGGAACGCCTTTTAGAGATAAAAAGATTGATAGAAAAAGGCTTTAATTTAAAAGGTATTAAACAGATTTTAAATGACGAACAAGATCACCTTTCTGATGATGAACAAGAAACGAGAAAACAAATGATTGTTGATGCTACACAGAAACCACAACGAGAAGCGATTCCGATAAATCGTGGTGACTTATCTCGATTTATCAAATAAAATTAATGGGGGACATTTATAATGGCAAAACGTACATTTACCAAGGAAGACATACACAAGTTCGCTAAGGAAGAAAATGTCAGATACCTACGTTTGCAATTCACTGATATTTTAGGTGTTATTAAAAACGTGGAAGTACCAGTAAGCCAATTAGAAAAAGTTTTAGACAATGAAATGATGTTTGATGGATCTTCAATCGAAGGCTTCGTCCGTATTGAAGAATCAGATATGTATTTATGTCCAGATTTAGATACATGGGTTATTTTCCCATGGACAGCAGGTCAAGGCAAAGTGGCTCGTCTTATCTGCGATGTTTATAAAACAGACGGCACACCGTTTGAAGGTGACCCACGTGCAAACTTGAAACGTGTATTAAAAAACATGCAAGATTTAGGGTTTAGTGAACTTAATTTAGGACCAGAACCTGAATTCTTCTTGTTTAAATTAGATGAAAAAGGTGAACCAACATTAGAATTAAATGATAATGGTGGTTACTTCGACCTTGCGCCTACAGATTTAGGTGAAAATTGTCGTCGTGATATTGTTTTAGAATTAGAGGACATGGGCTTTGATATTGAAGCAAGTCACCATGAAGTGGCACCAGGACAACATGAAATTGATTTTAAATATGCAGATGCTATCACTGCGTGTGATAATATCCAAACATTTAAATTAGTTGTTAAAACAATTGCACGTCAACACAATCTTCATGCAACATTTATGCCTAAACCATTATTTGGTGTGAACGGAAGCGGCATGCACTTCAATATGTCACTCTTCAAGGGTAAAGAAAATGCCTTTTACGATCCTGAAGGCGATATGGAAATGACTAAAGATGCATATCATTTTATCGCAGGTATTCTAAAAAATGCACGAGGTTTAACTGGTGTATGTAATCCATTGGTTAATTCTTATAAACGTTTAGTTCCAGGTTATGAAGCACCATGCTATATTGCTTGGAGTGGTAAAAACCGTTCGCCATTAATTCGTGTACCAACTTCACGTGGTTTATCAACACGTGTAGAAGTTCGTTCAGTAGATCCAGCAGCCAATCCTTACTTAGCATTAGCGGCTATTTTACAAGCGGGCTTAGATGGTATTGAAAATAAATTAGAAGTACCTGAGCCAGTAAATCAAAATATATATGAAATGAATCGTGAAGAACGTGAAGCCGTTGGTATTCAAGATTTACCATCAACATTATATACTGCTATTAAAGCAATGAAAGATAATGATTCTATTAAAGAGGCTTTGGGTAATCACATTTATAATCAATTTATAAATTCAAAATCTATTGAATGGGATTATTATAGAACTCAAGTTTCTGAATGGGAAAGAGAGCAATATTTAAAACAATACTAGGTGCTAAGCAAAAGGGGCAAACACTAGTTATACAAGCAATCCGAGTCACTTACTCATAAGTGATTTGGATTGCTTTTTTAAGCACCTATTTGTATTAATTAAAGCTTTTTGGGTGGAAATTGAGGACGATAAGCATTGTTTGAACTATTAAAGAATAAAAAAACTATGTAAAATATGTATGAAGTGATATAATTTTTGAAAATAAGATTAGGGGTTTTGAAAAAACATATCATATTTATAGTTTTTTAAGTAAAAATAACTTTTAATCTTATTAAAATGATTAAAAATAATTAAAAGGGGTTGTAGTTACATGCAAGAAGTAAAACTAAGTACATTAAAAGCGAGTTCCTTAAAAGAATTAGAAAGTAGCATAAATGCATATTTAAAAGATGAAGAAGTAGCGGATTATCAATTACTCAATTCAACCGTTCGTGAAGTAGAAGAGCGTGCTTTCTCAGCAAATGAAGAAGAGTTTCATGCTATATTAACATTTATAAAAGAAGTAGAGTAAATACAAGCGTTATCAGTTATAATGCAAGTAAGGTTCAGTGAATTGAAAACTATACTAATTGAGGTTGAGACGAACATCATGTCTCAACCTTTTTCTGATGACAAATGGCTTGTGAGTGAGAGGGTTAAGGTATGAAATATTTAAAAGTGCAGATGATAAGAGAAAATTTAGAAAGTATTCCACAGTATGAATTGCCTGTTGGATATAAAATTCGAAATTTTAAAATAGGAGAAGAAGTAAAATGGGCAAATTTAGAAATGAAAGTAAATGAATTTGATACTACAGATCAAGCATTGACACATTTTAACACTGAATTCGGACAAAATATGCATGAAATGGAACAAAGATGTTTGTTTCTTGAAAATCCTAAGGGTGAAGTCATAGGTACTACAACAGCATGGTATGGAAATTTAACAAGAGATAGTAAAATTTGCGGACGCATTCATTGGGTGGCGATACTCCCAGAGTATCAAGGTAAGCAATTGTCTAAACCTTTATTATCTGAAGCAATGAATCGCCTATCTCAATATCATAACCAAGCGTTTTTAACTTCTCAAACCACTAGTTATCAAGCGGTTAATATGTATCTAAATTATGGGTTTAGACCAATCCTTTCAAATGAAAAAGATTACGAAGCATGGACGTTATTAGAAAAAACATTAAACCGAGCGATTTTATAAATATAACTTCTAAAGTAAAACTTATTTTTTACTATATATAAAAATAACAATAACAATATTATGTTAACTTAAATAAAAAACTGCCGATTTAAACACTCGGCAGAAGGTACTATTTTTTCTTGTTTTTAGTTACAATCACTTGAATGAGAAAGACAATAAATCCAATAAAAAGGCCTAAAAATATTGCTACAACTGCAGATACAAGAGGTGGGAATTGATATTGGTACTGTAATATTAATCCCACTATGATTGCTATAACAATCGCAATAACTGTAATCATGTTCTCCTTAAATATACTCAAGTTGTTCACTCCTATCATCTTAGTATTATAGCACGATTTGTTAAGTGAGTTAAAATAAAGAACTATTATAGTTTCATTTGTTGTAAAAGCGTAATTTTTCTTTGGAATGAGCATCTTGACGTAAACTTTAATTTTCTATATGATAATTTGGTATATTCAAAAAAAGTGGGTGCAACAATGAAATCAACAAAGAAAATTACGACATTAATTATAAGTATAGTTGTACTAGGTGTACTGGCATTTCAGTTTATTAATGGTACTGGCCCTTTTTCATCCAATGATTCCAATAACAATCATACTGGACCAAAACAAACTGAGAAAGTACATGTAGCGCGTGTGGTTGATGGAGACACAATAGTAGCAAACAATAGTCAGCATGAACAAATTAAAGTAAGGTTGATAGGTGTAGACACGCCAGAGACTGTTAAACCAAATACACCTGTACAACCATATGGTAAGGAAGCATCTGATTTTTCAAAAGAACATTTAACCGATAAAGATGTCTTTTTAGAATATGATAAAGAAAAAGAAGATCGTTATGGGCGCACATTAGCATATGTATGGTTAGATAAAGAAACCATGTTCAATGAATTGTTAGTGAAAAAAGGATTGGCAAGAGAAAAATATTTTTCACCAAATGGAAAATATAGAGACTTATTCGAAAAAGCAGAACAGATGGCTAAAAGCAATAAAGAAAATATTTGGAGTTAAAAATTTCAAATGGCTTAAACGCAAATGAGGCTGGTACATAAATAACCATACTCAAAAAAGAGAGCTACCCTAATGGATTAGCTCTCTTTTATATTTAAATCTTTATGATTTTAACCGTGCTTGTTTGTCTGTGTTCAACTTTACTTAATCTAAGTTTGTATTCTTTCATTTAAATCACTTTCAGATATGTCGTCACGTAACAAAATCTCTATTGCAGCTTTTTAAATACCTTTTAATTAGTGAAAATGTGCAAGCAATTCATTGTATTGTGCCTCAGTTAATGATTCTTGAGCATTTACAATCGTCTCACCAATGACTTCTTTTAGTGAAGATTTGGATGAAACTGTTTCTACAAAATCTTGTCTTTCTGTAGGTCCATCAATTAAATTGACGCTGCCATCTGTAAAATAAACTAAACCAATATTTTGAATTCTGTGGTTTAATTGGTCTGCAATTCTATCTTCCAATGCTTTGGCATTTTTTGAAGACTGTTCATATGGATCATAGTTATAAAAGTCATAAATAATAGAATTATTTCTAATTCTTTCTACAAATGTGTATGTTGTTGGTCGTGTTGATTGAAATTGACTGTGGAATTGGTTTGCAATATAACGTCCAACCGTTTGATTTACTGTATCGCTTCCATTATTTTGTGTGTCATTTGTTGGGTCAACCGTGAAATGATAAAATGTTTTTTGCTTCCAGTTTTTCACATTGATATTAAATAATCCTTTTTCAGTAATGACGATGTAATCGAAAGCTCTAGCATATTCAAACAAAGGATGTTTCACTGCTAAATTTCCAGTTGTGATAATATCAAAAAATGAAATTGAACCTTCACTTCGATATTGATTTAATATGTCGTTTAAATCCTGTTTTGCTTTTCTTAATCCATGATGATGTGTATCATTATTTACATCTTTTTCAAGCATTTGATTTTTTAAATATGTGTTTTCACGCGTGATGATACTAATTTTATTTATTAACTGATCTTTTGCGTATGATTCAGTCTCAAGCTTATGATTCATCACTCTTCTTTCAATAATAATAACTAATAATAGTATTACAATAATTATTGCTAAAATAATCGGGAAAAACATTGGTATCATCCTAATCTAAATATTTTTAATAAACTATATTTTACTCTTTTATTTATATTAGTACAAATACAACTAACTAATAAGTTCAATATTAGTATAATCATATTTTTTAATTATAAGCAATTCCTACTTAATATATAATAGAGCGATTTGATTTATTATAGAAATTAATGAATTAAAAAACATATATGCCTATTAAATAAGTGCTAAATCGGGTAATACATATATTATCAATGAAACTAAGTATTGAAAAGTCTGTTTGGAGGACATTGAATTGACGACTATGAAAAAATATATCAACTACATAATAGAAAATATAAATAATGAAGATGTTATTGCATTCGATAATCATCCAGTTAATTATCAAATTCTTGACGAATTATATGATGCTAATCTTAAAATTTCAGTGATTACTTTTTCAACAGATATCATTAAATATGTCGCAAGATACACTGATTTTAATATCATAATGCCGAATGGAAAAGTAGACAATGCACTACATATTATTACTGGTTCGGAAGTGATCCAAACATTTGCGAGATACCGCATTCGTTACTATTTTGCAACTGCACCTTACATGGTAGATAAGGCGCTGTACCAAACATTGCCAGAAATTGCTGAAATTCAGTTGGCTTTATACCATAGTTCAGAAGTATTATTTATTGTTAACAGACCGAGCATTTTGAACCAACAAAATCGACAAGACTATAGCTATATTGGCAAGTTTTAAATAAAAATGTGTTTAAGTTCACATTTTTGTGCTTTTCACATTGAAAAATACGACAACAAATAATATAATAATTATTAATGGAAACGCTTACTTTTGATAGGAGGTACAGATTTGGCAGTTAGTAATAATAAGAATATTAAAGAAGTTGTAAAAAATTTAACTGAAAATGTACCTGAACTGTTTAAATATAATGGTGAAGTCGCAAAACAACTCTTTCTTCATGATGAGTTTAATTTAGACGATAAGGTTGATATTAGTGTCGAAAGAAAATATCTAGGTGAAGTTTTAAAGTTTATACCTAAAGATAATACGATTGTGTTACATGACGGTACAAATACTACTACTGATTTTTCAAAGTTAAAATTTGCAGATGTTACTCACGCAAATATTTATATAAATGATGAGTTAATCATGACAATCATCGTTTATGACGTAGAAAATGATGAATGGATGTTTAGATGGAATCACAATATTCGATTACCTGAAAAGCATATTTATTTTCATTCTATCAAATGGGATGTAGATTATATTAAACCTGAAATTGTGTTAATGTATGAATTATTAGATCCGATTGATTATCATCAATTACCGAATTATAGAAGCGTAATTGATTCATTAAGTTATTATCAATTTGTTATTTTACGCTTAGTAGTCGGAGATGAACGTATTAACCAAGCACTTATATCTGAAAAAAAAGCAATTTAAAAACCCTTCAAATCATTCAATAGTATTCATTAACTTTCAAATGAGTCTATACGATTTGAAGGATTTTTTTATAGACATAAATTTTTGAATTATTATTTAAATATTCAAACAATTTTTAGTGTAACAATATTCATAAGTCGCATTGACAGCTTTCTCGGCATCTGTCACATCGATACCAAACATCATAGAAATTTCTGAGGCGCCTTGGTTCATCATTTTTAAGTTGATATTTGATTCTGCAAGTGCATGCGTAATTGTGCTAGCTGTGCCAACGATTCTATGCATGCCTTCACCAACTACCATTAAAATTGCCAAATCATGTTCAATGCTTAACTCATCTACATCACAATTTTTACGTATATCATTAAGTACTTGTTCCTCTTTGTTTTGTATCTCTTTAGAGCGCATGATGATACTAATGTTATCTATACCTGATGGCATATGATCAAATGAAATATTATAGTCTTCTAGTACAGCTAATATTTTACGTGTAAAACCAACTTGTCTATTCATAAGGTATTTTTTAATATTTAATACTGTGAAATCTTTGTCACAGCTAATACCACTTACAACACTATTTGAATCAATTTCTCTATCATGTCTAATATAGGTGCCTATATCATTAGGTCTATTTGTATTTTTTATAACGACAGGAATTCTATCTTTGTGTAATGGTTGTAACGCTTCATCATGGAATACACCAAAACCAGCATAAGACAACTCACGCATTTCACGATAGGTAATTTCATTTATGACTTCAGGGTTTTTAACAATAGAAGGGTTGGCTCTAAAAATGCCTGAAACATCTGTAAAGTTTTCATATAAATCCGCTCTCACACCTCTTGCTACTATGGCTCCTGTTATATCTGAACCACCACGAGGAAATGTGACCACGTAATTTTGTCTTGAAATACCAAAAAATCCAGGAATGATTAACTTTTCTTCAAATGACCGTAATTTATACAGTGCTTCATATGATTGATTTAAGATTTGCGCATTTTGAGGTAAATCTGTAACGGTAATACCAGCTTCTCCAGGTGAAATGTAGCGCGTTGGAATGCCTTGGCTGTTATTATATTCTGCAATAATTTGAGCATTAAAATCCTCGCCACATGAAAGTAGAGCATCAAGTAGTCTTGATGGTTTTTTCCTCAATGTTGCTATGTAATTTTCTAAAGTCTCATCAATTGTTTTTAAAAGTGTGTCGCTCATATTGAGTTCGTTAATAATATCCTTGTAGCGTTGAATAATTTCCTCTTTTTTAGAAGTGTAGTCCAATCGTTCTATTACTTTTTCGTAAAGTCGAATTAATAAATCAGTGGTTTTTACATCATCTTTATCGCGCTTTCCTGGAGCTGAAACAACTACAATTTTACGAGCTTCATCTGAATTAACAATATCTAATACTTTTTTAATTTGCTCTGCATTGGAAACAGAGCTTCCTCCGAATTTAGTTACTTTCATAATGTTATACAACCTTTCTAAAAAATCAGAAAATTTAGTTTAGTTTTTATCACAGGAGTGATAATATATATATACGTTTTAAATATACATAGACTTTACAAAAATAATGAATGAATTTATACTATACCATATTCAAGTATTTTTCAACTGTACAATTGTATTTTTTAGATAAACAAACGGAGGAATGAAGACATGAAAGAATTAAATGTAGCACTACTTGGTTTAGGAACAGTAGGTTCTGGTGTAGTAAAAATAATAGAAGAAAATAGAGAACAAATTAGAGAAACGATGAATAAAGATATTAATATTAGACATATATTAGTACGTGACAAGTCTAGAAAACGGCCTATTAACACATCAAAATATAACTTAACAGAAGATATAGAAGATATATTTAATGATGACTCAATAGATATTATCGTCGAAGTGCTCGGAGGCGTTGAACCTACAGTAGAATGGTTAAAACGCGCATTGAGTGAGCAAAAACATGTGATTACAGCAAATAAAGATTTGTTAGCTGAAAACTTACGAGAGTTAGAACATTTAGCGCAAGAAAATGACGTTGCTTTAAAATATGAAGCTAGTGTTGCAGGCGGTATTCCTATTGTAAATGCGATAAACAATGGTTTAAATGCTAATAATATAAGTAAATTTATGGGGATTTTAAATGGTACATCTAACTTTATTTTAAGTAAGATGACTCAAGAAGAGACATCATTTGAAGAAGCTTTGGCAGAAGCACAACGTCTAGGGTTTGCAGAAGCGGATCCAACTGATGATGTTGAAGGTGTTGATGCAGCACGAAAAGTCGTCATTACCTCGTATTTATCGTTTAACCAAGTAATTAATTTAGATGAAGTTGATAGATATGGCATTAGCGATGTTACGCTACCAGATATTAAAGTAGCTGATAAACTTGGCTATAAGATAAAATTGATAGGTAAAGGTACATATGAAAATGCTCAGGTCAATGCATCTGTTGCACCAACTTTGATTGATAAAAGCCATCAGTTAGCGTCTGTTGAAGATGAATTTAACGCGATTTATGTTATTGGTGACGCTGTTGGAGAAACAATGTTTTATGGTAAAGGTGCGGGTAGTTTAGCAACAGGAAGTGCTGTTGTCAGTGATTTATTAAATGTAACATTTAATTTTGATACTAATTTACATACGTTACCCCCGCATTTTGAATTAAAAACAGAAGAAACCAAAGAAATGATGAATGATGAAGAAGATACGATTGTTATTAAAGGTAAGGAAAGTTATTATGTTGTAGTCCAAACAGATGGGGAAGATGTAAAACAAGTTGAAACCTTGTTAAAAGGCGAATTACCTGTTCATAAATCATTAGTAGTGGCTGAACGTGATGCACATACTGCAGGTGTGGTTATTATAGGTATTGATGAATCACCGATAGTAACGATTCAAGAATCAGGCTATGTAGTACAGAAAATATACCCAGTTGAAGGAGTTTAATGTTTATGAAAAATTGGCAAGGACTTGTAGAAGAATTTAAAGCATATTTACCAGTGACAGCTGATACACCAAAAGTAAGTTTAAATGAAGGTCATACGCCTTTGATATATTGCGAGAATATGTCTGAAATGCTTGGTATTGAATTACATGTTAAGTATGAAGGTGCAAATCCAACAGGTTCATTTAAAGATAGAGGCATGGTAATGGCAATGGCAAAAGCTAAAGAAGAAGGCAAGAAAATTGTGATTTGTGCTTCAACTGGCAATACGTCAGCCTCTGCAGCAGCGTATGCTGCGAGAGCAGGCTTAAAAGCGATTGTCGTTATTCCAGAAGGGAAAATAGCTTTAGGTAAATTGTCACAAGCAGTTATGTACGGTGCAGAAATTGTTTCTATAGAAGGCAATTTTGATGAAGCGCTTGAAATTGTACAAGAAGTGGCTAAAAATGGTGAAATCGCGCTTGTGAACTCTGTTAATCCTTATCGTATTGAAGGTCAAAAAACAAGCGCTTTTGAAGTAATTCAACAGCTGAATGGCCAAGCACCAGATATATTATCGATTCCGGTTGGAAATGCTGGTAATATTTCAGCATATTGGAAAGGATTTAAAGAGTATCATGACGTAAATGATACACAACTTCCTCATTTATACGGGTTCCAAGCTGAAGGTGCATCACCAATCGTTCAAAATAAAGTAGTGAAGAATCCAGATACGGTAGCTACTGCAATTAGAATTGGTAACCCAGCAAGTTGGGATAAAGCTAATCATGCCCTAAAAGAATCACAAGGCCTCATTGATAGTGTATCAGACGAAGAAATTTTAGAAGCATACCAATTGATGGCTCAAAAAGAAGGTATATTTAGTGAACCTGCAAGTAATGCCTCTATTGCTGGTTTGATTAAGTTACATCGTGCTGGTAAGTTACCTAAGGGTAAACGCGTAGTGTCAGTATTGACTGGTAATGGCTTAAAAGATCCAGATACAGCTATTTCATTATTAGATAACCCAATTAAGCCACTACCAAATGATAGAGAAAGCATTTTAGAATATATTAAAGGAGCACTTTAGTATGAGTGTACACTTACATTTAAAAATACCGGCATCTACTGCTAATTTAGGTGTCGGGTTTGATTCTATTGGAATGGCATTAAATAAATTTTTGTATCTTGATGTGCGTATCAATAATAGCAATAGATGGTCATTTAAACATATAGGCCCTAATGTTGAATCATTACCAACAGATGAAACACACTATATTTATCAAATTGCACAGCAAGTAGCCAATAAATATGATGTGACTTTACCGTCCCTATCTATTGAAATGAGAAGTGAAATCCCGTTAGCAAGAGGCTTAGGTTCCTCTGCTTCTGCACTCGTAGGTGGATTATACATAGCGAATTATTTTGGTGATATAGAGCTTTCTAAATATGAATTATTGCAGTTGGCAACTGAATTTGAAGGACATCCTGATAATGTGGCACCCACGATTTATGGTGGGCTTGTCTTAGGATATTATAATCCTGAAACAAAAGTGACGGATGTATCATATATTGACCCGCCAAAAGCTGATATTATCATTACAATACCATCAAATGAATTGAGTACAACGCTTTCAAGGAATGTCTTGCCGGAAACATTCTCGCATAAAAACGCTGTTAGAAATAGTGCAATCAGTAATACGATGATTAGTGCTTTAATACAACAGAATTATGAATTGGCAGGCAAAATGATGGAACAAGATGGTTTTCATGAACCATATCGCCAACATCTAATCCCAGAATTTCAAACGATTAAACAGATTGCAAAACAATATAAATCTTATGCTACTGTTATTAGTGGTGCAGGCCCAACTGTATTAACTTTGATCGCACCAGAACGAAGCGGCGAACTAGTAAGAGAATTGAAACGTGAATTTACGAATTGTCGATCAGAACTCGTTACAGTCAATATCACAGGTGTTGAATCTGAAGTAGTATATTAGCTTGATTGATTTGTTATAATATAGTTTTGTAGATGTTGAAAGGAGATTATAAGATGGGATATAAATTAATAGTGATGGATATGGATGATACATTAATGACTTCGGATAACGAAGTTAGCGCTGAAACAGCCAAGTATTTAATGAATATCCAAGCGCAAGGTTATAAAGTTGTACTTGCTTCAGGTCGACCAACAGATGGTATGATGCCTACAGCAAAACATTTGAAATTAGACCAATATAAAAGTTATGTCATAAGTTATAATGGTGGGAAAACGGTTAACGTTTCTGATGAAAAAGCGGAAGTGAGTCGCACTGTATCAAAATCTGATTTTGATAGTATTGTTGATTTTTGTAGAGCACATAGCTTGTTTGTTTTAACTTATCAAGATGGTTATATCCTCTATGAGGGTGAGCATGAATATATGAACATTGAATCAGAACTCACAGACCTGCCAATGAAACAGGTAGATGATTTAAAAGCATATATTCAACAAGATGTACCTAAAGTTATGGGCATTGATTATGTTCCAAATATTACAAGTATTAGAAATAATTTAGATGGTCATTTTAATGAAAATATCGATGTTACTACAAGTAAACCGTTTTTCTTAGAATTTATGGCTCAAGGTGTATCGAAAGGAAATGCGATTACCGAGTTGTGTCAAAAATTAGATATAAACTTATCTCAAGTTATTGGTTTTGGTGATAGTTCGAATGATATATCGATGTTAAAAGTAGTTGGTAAAGCTGTTGCTATGGGTAATGCAAATGATGATGTCAAAGCTGTTGCTGATGAAGTTACTTTAACAAATGATAATGATGGTATTCCACATACTCTAAAATCTTTACTCAATTAAAATGTTGTATTGTGTCATTGATTGATAGTCTTATTCAAAACCTCATTCTGAATATAGATGAAAGTGGGGCACAAATCTAAAAAAGCACTCAGATGAATTGAATTATATCATCTGAGTGCTTCATTTATTTAATACTTCCTATTATTGACTCGCCTTTTGAATGATAGCTTTAACCTGTAGTCTTCAGCTTGTCCTGTTCCCTCAAGCGTTTCACTAAAATACGTCACATTTGTCCAAGAATTTTATATCTCAGACTCATCTTAAGTAAGTACTTATTTTGCAGTATGTGTCCATTCATTTTTACCTCGATGTCTTTTAACATGCGCATAGACATTATCTGCTGCATAATTTAAATTGGTATAAACCGTAATTGAAAACGCTGATTGATTGTCTTCAAATGCTTCTTCTGAAAATAGTTCTTTAAGATGGCTAAAAAGACTTTCCATTTGTGAGTGATCTAAACTTGGGTACTCTCTTAATGTGCGTTTGATTAGTTGATCATGTCTTTCTTCAAGTGATTGTACAACAATAACGAAACGTTCATCAGTTTCTAAAATATCGTCAAATAGGTTTGTTTGTCCAATCATAATTTCCACCTCTAAGTCATTAAATTATTAACTTCATTATACCCTAATTTTGACTATCTGAAAATATGATATGTTTTTAATTATTATAAAATCTCATGATAAAGGTTTATTTTAGAATAGGTAGGTAATAAATAACTGTAAGGTTTTTAATATTAAAAAAGCACTGCAAAAAGTATCTTAAAATACTGTTGCAGTGCAGTTCATTAATTATAATCATGTTCTTTTAAATCAATATCTTCGAGTTTAACAATTTTAGTTTGTCGCAATAATTTATGGACAAAATATATGATGGCTAAAATGATCATTGGCGATAGGTTTCTAATTAAGACACTTATGTCGCCTGCTAAAATTGCACCAATTGAATTACCTATGAATAAGAATAATAACGCAATGATAACTATGATTGGCCCTAAAGGATAAAAGGGAGCTTTATAAGGTAGTACTTCATCAGGGTTCTTGTTTTGTTTTTTTATCGCAGACCGCAGTCGGATTTGTGCTACGATACTAGAAGCCCAAACAACGATGACTAAAGAACCAATAATATTTAATAATGAAAAGACGATATCTGATTTAAACTGAGCGATTATAATTATTAATAAAACGATCATAAAAGTTACGAACAATGATACTAAAGGTAACTTTGTAGTTTTATTTAATTTACTCAAAAATCTAGGTGCTTGTTTATCTTCAGCCATTGAGAACAACATTCTACTTGTAGTATAAATACCTGAGTTTGCGGCAGATAATAATGAAGTTAAAATAACAGCATTAATAACAGATGCAGCAAATGCAATACCTACACGATCAAAAACGATTGTAAAAGGACTCTGTGAGACAGATTCACTTTTGTTTAATAACAATGGATCTGTGTAAGGAATGATTGCTGAAATAACGGCGATTGATAAAACATAGAACAATAATATTCTCCAAAATACTTGTTTAATTGCTTTTGGCATGGATTGACTTGGATTTGAAGATTCTCCAGCTGTTACGGCTACGACTTCAGTACCGCCGACAGAGAATCCAGCGACAAGTAAAACACCCAGGAAGCCAGAGATACCTCCTACAAAAGGAGCTTCTCCTGTTACGTAGTTACCTAAACCATATGTCTTTCCACCTAAGATACCAATAATCGTTAATACACCAATAACGATGAAAATAATTATTGTTGCAACTTTGATAAGAGATAACCAGAACTCTGTTTCACCAAAAGCTTTTACAGAAAAAATATTAAGTAAGAAAAGTATAGCAAGGAAGATAATACTCCAAGTAACTGGGCTGAAAAATTGGAAGAAATCCCAATAATAAATTACACTTGAAGAAATAATAATATCAACACTTGTAACTAATAGCCAAATTGCCCAATATAGCCACCCCATGGTGAACCCTAGGGAACTATCAACAAAACGGGTTGAATAAGAACTAAAAGAACCAGATACAGGGTAAAAGGTAGCAAGTTCACCAATTGAAGACATTAAGAAATATAACATTACACCAATAATCAAGTAAGCTAATATTGCACCACCTGGTCCAGCTTGTGATATTACACTTCCAGTAGCTACAAACAAGCCTGTGCCAATTGCACCGCCAATTGCTATCATAGAAATGTGTCTTGAATTTAGACCACGATTCATATTGTTTTGTGCCATAATACAGTCTCCTATAGTCTATTGAATTTTAAATATATTCTTCATTTTAATGGTTTTATGATTTAAGAGCAATGCTTTTTATGACTTTAAAGCCATAAAATGTTCAAATATTTTGAAAATTGTTATTTATACATGTATTGTGAGTTGCTTTTACAAATATTATAGATTAAAATAAGTACTAGGTAATAATTATTATTAATAAGAAAAAAGCGGGGGAAATATTATGAGTAACAAGAAAAAATTGACGAGCTTATTTGGCGCACCAGTTTCAGATAGAGAAAATAGTATGACAGCAGGCCCTAGAGGTCCATTATTAATGCAAGATTGGTACTTTTTAGAGCAAATGGCTCATTTTGATAGAGAAGTCATACCTGAAAGACGTATGCATGCAAAAGGTTCAGGTGCATTTGGTACATTTACAGTTACAAATGATATTACACAATATACATCAGCAAGCATTTTTTCTGAAGTTGGTAAACAGACGGAAATGTTTGCACGTTTTTCAACTGTAGCAGGTGAAAGAGGTGCGGCTGATGCTGAACGTGATATCCGTGGATTTGCGTTGAAATTTTATACAGATGAAGGAAACTGGGATTTAGTAGGAAACAACACACCAGTATTCTTCTTTAGAGATCCAAAATTATTTGCAAGTCTAAACCACGCTGTAAAACGTGACCCAAGAACAAATATGAGAAGCGCACAAAACAACTGGGATTTCTGGACATCATTGCCTGAAGCATTGCACCAAGTCACAATCTTAATGTCAGACCGTGGTATTCCTAAAGGCTTTAGACATATGCACGGCTTTGGTTCACACACGTACTCAATGTATAACGACAAAGGTGAACGTGTATGGGTAAAATTCCATCACAGAACACAACAAGGTATTGAAAACTTACAACCTGATGAAGCTGCTAATATCATTGCTCATGATAGAGAATCATCACAACGTGATTTATTTGAAGCAATTGAGAATAAAGATTATCCAAAATGGAAATTATATATACAAGTAATGACAGAAGAACAAGCTAGAAATCATAAAGATAATCCATTTGATTTAACTAAAGTTTGGTATAAAGGCGATTACCCACTTATTGAAGTTGGGGAATGGGAACTTAACCGTAATCCAGATAACTATTTCCAAGATGTTGAACAGGCTGCTTTTGCACCAACAAATATTGTACCTGGTATAGATTTCTCTCCAGACAGAATGTTACAAGGTAGATTATTCTCATACGGTGATGCGCAACGTTATAGATTAGGTGTGAACCATTGGCAAATCCCAGTTAACCAACCTAAAGGTGTAGGCATTGAAAATATTTGCCCATTCAGTCGTGATGGTCAAATGAGAATTCTTGATAATAATCAAGGTGGCGGTACACACTACTATCCAAATAGTGATGGCTCATTTGAAGATCAACCTGAATTTAAAAAACCTGGGCTTAAAGTTGAAGGAGAAGCGTATGAATATGATTTCAGAGAAGACGATGATAACTACTTCGAACAACCAGGTCGTTTATTCAGATTACAATCAAAAGAACAACAAGAACGTATTTTTGAAAATACAGCCAATGAAATGCAAGGTACTACTTTAGAGGTACAACATCGTCATATTCGTCACTGCTATAAAGCGGATAGCGAGTATGGTAAAGGTGTTGCGAAAGCACTAGGCATTGACATTAATGATGTAGACCTAGAAATTGCAGATTAATAAGTGTATTTTGTTATACACGCATAACCATGTTCTATTCGCGTATAGAATGATATGAAAACAGTTCATTTATTCTAAATATTTGAGTTATCTGTAATGCGTATATGATATTAAACGGATGATTTTTTACTTTATATTGTAAAAAATCATCCGTTTTTATATTTCGTGCTGAAGTATTAAGTATGGTTTAGTTTTTAAGTTGTTCCATTTATAAAAATAGCTTACAAAGTTGGAGAATTGTAAGCTATTAAAGAATTGTTTAATTAACGCTAACAACTTAATGTTCGACTGAATGATACCTAATTTTATAACACAGTTATTAAAAATCTTTACCGTGTTTTTATACCTAAGAAGTTTTGTGAATAGAAATGCATTTTCCCACAATTATTACACAATAAAGTTATCATAGGTGTTGGATCATTTCCTAAAGAAGCTGTTAACAATGGTAGAAAATAATGTCCATCTAATATTTCAATATTTGGATGTTCACAGTTACATACGCTTTTATCTTTTGTTTTCTCCGTTATTGAATTGATTATGTGCTTTTTTTGATTTTCAGTAATATGACGATTTTCCATATAAAATGCCTCCATATATTTTAATATACGATCTCATTATAAGGCTTGGGGACCATGATTAATAGACGCTTAACTTATTTAAAAGTGTTAATTAAACACTTTATTGTTAAATAACTATTAAATTTGGTAAATAAATTATAATTTGTAATAAGCGATAGTAAATTTGTGTATCTAAAGTTTTTAAATCACCATTTTTTCAATGAATATTGAAACTTAAAAAATGACTATATAATAAAAAACGTCAATTCTATTGTAATGAAATAGAATTGACGTTTACGCTAAGTCCGAGATGTCTTACCCCAGACAATTAGCTTGAAGTGTCGTATTAAAAAGATAATGAAAGCACAGAATTATTTTGTTTCACGATGTAAAGTGTATTTATTTAATCGTGGACAGAATTTTTTAAGTTCAATTCGTTCTGGATTATTACGCTTGTTTTTAGTGCTAATATAATTACGATCACCACATTCAGTACAAGCTAATGTTATATTTACGCGCAAAGTTAACACCTCTTTCTTAACAGGAATCATTACGTTTTAAAATATTACCATATTCTATTATTAATTTCAATAAGATTTAATTTTGAAAAGTGTATAGTTAATTATATTTTAAATTGATAATCATTATTTGGATTTTAATCATTTAATTATTTTAGTTTGATAAATGAGGAGAATGTGTTATTATACAAAACGTAATTATTACGATTTAAAAGGAGAGAATATTATGGCTAAAAAATCCAAAATTGCTAAGGAACAAAAGAGAGAACGCTTAGTAGCACAATATTACGAATTGAGAAAAGCATTGAAAGAGCAAGGAGATTATGAAGCATTACGCAAATTACCTAGAGATGCTTCACCGACAAGACTGACACGCAGATGCAAAGTAACTGGCCGTCCAAGAGGGGTGCTCAGAAAGTTTGAAATGTCACGTATTGCATTTAGAGAACATGCGCATAAAGGTCAAATACCAGGCGTAAAAAAATCAAGTTGGTAATTTCAGACTTTAGTTCATTTACATTTAAGGTAAAAGCATGTATATTAACTATTGGTAAAGATAAATTAAATGTCATTGTTCGGAAATAACTATCGTATGTATAAGTATTTTCAGTTATAGTTATGAATTTCATTTGAAAATCTTACCTTTAAATACTATTTTATTAATAAATGTTAGGGGTTTATTTAATTATGAAGATATTTGATTACGAAGATATACAGCTTATTCCAAATAAATGTATTGTAAATAGTCGTTCAGAATGTGATACTACTGTGAAATTTGGACCAAAATCATTTAAATTGCCAGTGGTACCTGCAAACATGCAAACAGTAATGAATGAGACGTTAGCAGAATGGTTCGCTGAAAATGATTACTTCTATATTATGCATAGATTTGATGAAGAAGCGCGTATACCATTTGTTAAGAAAATGCATGATAAAGGATTATTTGCTTCAATCTCAGTTGGTATCAAAGAGCGTGAATTTGATTTTGTTGAAAAATTAGCACATGATAATGTGATTCCTGAATATATAACAATTGATATCGCCCATGGTCATTCAGATGCTGTCATTAATATGATTAAACATATTAAAAAGCACATACCTGAAGCATTTGTTATCGCTGGTAACGTTGGTACTCCGGAAGGCGTACGTGAACTGGAAAATGCTGGTGCAGACGCAACTAAGGTTGGTATTGGACCAGGTCGTGTTTGTATTACAAAAATTAAAACAGGTTTTGGCACAGGTGGTTGGCAATTAGCCGCGTTGAACCATTGTAGTAAAGCTGCACGAAAACCAATAATAGCTGACGGAGGAATCAGAACTCACGGTGATATTGCTAAATCAATTCGTTTTGGTGCATCAATGGTTATGGTAGGATCACTGTTTGCTGCACATGAAGAATCACCTGGTGAAACCGTTGAATTAGATGGAAAAATGTATAAAGAATATTTTGGTAGTGCGTCAGAATTCCAAAAAGGTGAACACAAAAATGTTGAAGGTAAAAAAATGTTTGTTGAGCATAAAGGTTTATTGAAAGACACATTAATTGAAATGCAACAAGATTTACAAAGTTCTATTTCATATGCAGGTGGCAATGATTTAAATTCATTAACTAAAGTGGATTATGTTATAGTAAGAAACTCAATCTTTAATGGAGATAGAGACTAATAAACTAGTGGGTGTAAAAAATTAAACGATTTTTATTATATGTAATTGTATTTCTTTGTATTGTTTTAATTACTCCAATCAAAGCATTTACACCTTTAGAAAATTTACAGCAACAATTTAAAGCAAAAGTAGATAGTTGGTCTTCTTCTGAACAGTCACAAACTGAAAATGCTTTAAAAGTACCTGATGAGCAAGAATTTGCTTTGAATAACATTCAAATGAATATGTCAAAGGATGAAGTTGAAACAAAATTGGGTAAGGCAAAACGTGTTACTTCAAATGAATATGGTACGCAATGGTATACTTACTATTCGGAGAATTATAAGCGTTTTATTATGGTAAGTTATATTAAAGGTAAAGTGAACGGACTATACAGTAATCAAAATGTTATTTCTTCAAAATCTAAAATCAAATACAATACTCCTAAAAATATAGTTAGAGAACGATTAGGTGATCCGATAACTGCAAAACGCAAAGGTCATTTAAGTATAGACGTTCGCGATAATGAATTTGACAATTTTAAAAAAGACAACATTTACACAACTGCTTTTTATGACAAACATAATGACAATAATCTTACTGCGCTACTATTAGTAAGTGAAAAAATGGAGAATAGACTTCAAAATCAATATGCAACACCATCGCGTAATTTAGCAAAAGGTTTTGAACTGCAAAACCTTGATTTGGTCAATGCTGAAAGAGTACAACATGGGTTAAATACGTTAGATTATTCGACGGCTATCTCTGATACAGCACGTAAACACAGCACTGATATGGCTGAGAATAATTATTTTGACCATAATAATCAATCTGGTGATTCACCATTTGATAGATTAGAACAAGATGGCCATGATTTTAATGCAGCTGGCGAGAATTTAGCTTATGGTCAACCAAGTAGTATATATGCTCATCAAGGATTGATGAACTCTTTAGGCCATAGAAAAAATATCCTTAAAGATGAATTTAGTACGTTAGGTGTCGGAGTTGATTTTAATGAACACAAACAACCTTATTGGACTGAAAATTATACGGGATAGTGTTTATACATTGTTGAAAAGGGTATCTGTATTCTGTGAGGATGAGGTATTATGACAACAAATAAAAAAGATCAAACAGAAGATATACTAGAAAAAGTAAAAGATGTTTTAGAAAAAAATGACAATAAATAAGAGGCTACGCTTAGAGCGTAGCCTCTTATTTATTGAGAGTGTCTTTATCTATAAAATTAAATTTCTCTAAATAGGCCGACAACTTTACCCAACACAGCAACTTGATCTAAATAGATTGGCGACATTGTACTGTTTTCCGGCTGTAAACGGTAACGTGTTTTTTCTTTGTAAAAACGTTTGACTGTAGCTTCATTCTCTTCTGTCATGGCTACAATAATATCACCATTTTCAGCAATCGTTTGGCTTCTTACGATAACTTTATCTCCATCCAATATTCCAGCTTCAATCATGCTATCACCAACAACATTTAAGATGAAAATATCACTGTTATGTGTAGATGTAAAGTGCTCAGGTAACGGAAAATACTCTTCAACATTTTCGACAGCAGTGATAGGTATACCTGCTGTTACTTTACCGATGACTGGCACGTGGATTGTGGATTCCATGTTTACAGTTTCACCTAATTGTTCGGTAACGATTTCGATTGCACGTGGTTTAGTTGGATCTCTTTTTATATAACCCTTTTCTTCTAATCTAGAAAGATGTCCGTGCACAGTTGAACTTGATGCTAAACCAACAGCTTCACCAATCTCTCGAACACTTGGCGGATAACCCTTTGAATGAACAGTATGCTTAATATATTCAAAAATTTCATTTTGTCGCTTAGTTAATTCTCTCATAATAGGCACTCCCTACGTTAATTTATTTTTATTATAGCATGTATTATTAACGTTTACAAACGTTTGTTCGTTTTCGTATTGACAGAGAACAGATGTTCTGATAAAGTATAGCTACAAACAAACGTTCCTAGGAGTGACTTATATGTTTAAACTATATATATATCAAATCAAACCTTATATTGCAGTATTGTTAGCTACAATGGTTTTATGTACTGTATTCATATTGACTGCTTATTATAATACCGAATCAGAACAGACGTACGAAATGACAGATCATCAAATGACAAATGTTTCTACAAAAGACGAACAGTATCAAATGAACTCAGATGAAAAAAGCGAACGGACACTTAATCAATTTTTAGCTAAAGCCAAATAAAATATTAAGCCACTTTTATTGTGAAAGTGAATTTGCTTAGGAAAATGATAAAATAAGCGTAACTATTTAGTTTCGCTTATTTTTTTGTTATATTTTCTATATTATGAATTACGGAGGTTTATTATGGCGAAAAATGATGCCGTAGATATTAAGCGTATAAATGAGTTAGCAAAAAAGAAAAAGGAACAAGGGTTAACTGAATCTGAATCAAAAGAGCAATCGAAATTAAGGAAGGCATATTTAGATTCTTTCCGAAAAAGCTTTAAAAAACAAATTGAAAGTACAAGAGTTATTGATCCCGAGGGCAATGATGTAACACCTGAAAAGGTGAAAAAAATATTAGATTCTAAAGATAAAAAAGATAATAACTAAATCAATTTTTTGTTAAATAAATACTAAATAAGGTATAATAGTACTGAAACTTGCTATAAGAAAGGAAGTCATTTAGATGAATAAAGAAAAAGATCAATTAGCAATAGATACGATAAGAGCTTTAAGTATCGATGCTGTTGAGCAAGCAAACTCAGGTCACCCTGGATTACCAATGGGAGCTGCTCCAATGGCATATACTTTATGGACACGCCACTTAAATTTCAACCCCCAATCAAAAGATTTCTTTGATAGAGATCGTTTTGTATTATCTGCAGGGCATGGTTCTGCGTTGCTTTATAGTTTATTACATGTTTCAGGTAGTTTAGAATTGGATGAATTAAAACAATTTAGACAATGGGGTTCAAAAACTCCAGGTCATCCAGAGTTTAGACATACAGATGGTGTTGAAGTAACAACTGGCCCATTAGGACAAGGTTTTGCTATGTCTGTAGGTATGGCAATGGCTGAAAAACATCTTGCTGGTAAGTTTAATAAAGAAGACGCTAACGTAGTAGACCACCATACTTATGTGATAGCTTCTGATGGGGATTTAATGGAAGGTATTTCGCATGAAGCTGCATCATTAGCTGGTCATAACCAATTAGATAAGCTTATCGTGTTATATGATTCAAATGATATTTCTTTAGACGGTGATTTAAATAAAGCATTTTCTGAAGATGTTAAAACACGCTTTGAATCATATGGTTGGGAACATATTTTAGTTAAAGATGGTAATGATATAGATGCTATCGATAATGCTATTAAAGAAGCTAAAGCTTCTGATGTACCAACAATTATCGAAGTAAAAACAATCATAGGTTACGGCGCACCAAACAAACAAGCTTCTCATGGTGTACACGGAGCTCCATTAGGTGAAGAAGAAAGAAAATTAGCATTAGAAAACTATGGTTTGGATCCTGAAAAACGCTTTAACGTACCTGATGAAGTATATGAAATTTTCCAACAAACAATGTTGAAACGTGCTAATGAAAAAGAAGAAAGCTGGAATAAACTTGTTGAAACATACAGTGAAAAATATCCAGAATTAGCTGAAACATTTAAGTTAGCAATCAGTGGTGAATTACCAACGAACTACTCTGATGAATTGCCAGAATTTGAAGCAGGACATAGTGGTGCTTCACGTGCAGATTCTGGTGAAGTCATTCAAGCACTTAGTAAAACAGTGCCTTCATTCTTTGGTGGCTCAGCTGACTTAGCAGGTTCAAATAAATCAAACGTTAAAGATGCGGTTGATTTTGATAAAGATACACCTGAAGGTAAAAATATCTGGTTTGGTGTACGTGAATTTGCAATGGGTGCTGCAGTGAATGGTATGGCAGCTCATGGTGGTTTACACCCATATGGAGCAACTTTCTTCGTCTTTAGTGACTATTTAAAACCAGCACTTCGTTTATCAGCAATCATGGGATTAAATTCAACGTTTATTTTTACACATGATTCAATTGCTGTTGGTGAAGATGGTCCTACACATGAACCTATCGAACAATTAGCTGGTTTACGTGCAATTCCAAACATGAATGTTATTCGTCCAGCAGACGGTAATGAAACACGTGTAGCTTGGGAAGTAGCGATGGAATCAGAAAGTACGCCTACATCTTTAGTACTAACGCGTCAAAACCTAACAACAATGGATTTACCTAAAGAAACTGTTGAAGAAGGTGTACGTAAAGGTGCTTATGTGGTGTTTGAATCAGATAAAGATCCAGAGTTCTTATTATTAGCTACAGGTTCAGAAGTTAATTTAGCTATTGAAGCTGCTAAAGATTTAGAAGGACAAGGTAAAGGTGTACGTGTTGTATCAATGCCTAACTGGCATGCATTTGATCAACAATCAGATGAATATAAAGCATCAATATTACCATCTTCAATTACAAAACGTATAGCTATAGAAATGGCATCATCATTAGGTTGGCATAAATATGTAGGTACTGAAGGTAAAGTTATTGGTATTGATGGATTTGGTGCAAGTGCGCCTGGTGATTTAGTAGTTGAAAAATATGGTTTCACTAAAGAAAACGTCCTAAATCAAATTCAATCGTTCTAATCATTTGTATAAAAGATAGCTAATATTTTGGTATGAGAGCATTTGTTCTCATACCAATTTTTATTTATAAATAAAAATTGGATTATATTTACAAACTGAAATTATAATTGATATAATACATAAGGTTGGAAATATAAATGAATTGAGTCACTCTTGAAAAGGAGTGCTTATTTTAGTAAAATGCATTAGGATAGGAAAGTGGGTGAAACAATGGCAACTTGGTTAGCAATTTTATTAATCGTGTTAGCACTTATTCTAGGACTAGTCGGTGGATTTTTCCTTGCGAGAAAATATATGATGGATTATTTGAAAAAGAACCCGCCAATTAATGAAGAAATGCTACGAATGATGATGATGCAGATGGGTCAAAAACCATCTCAAAAGAAAATAAATCAAATGATGACAATGATGAATAAAAATCAAGACGACGCATTCAAGAAGAAGAAATAACGTCTTGTGAAGGCTGATGATTACTACCTACTAGTAAATCGTCAGCTTTTTTGGTTTGAACAAATACCTATTATATTTAAAAAATGAGAATATAATCCAGGTTCGGTCATATAAATGTGATGCTACTTAATTTTGTTATTTGCAAATCATACTTTAATGATTCGAAATTTTATAGATGGATTAAGTTTTTTAAATAGGCATTAAAATAATTAAAGTGATAGTGAATGTAATTTATTTTTTAAATATTCAGTAAATATTTGATTGTAAAATCATATTTGTTATAATTTGTATATATAAGGGAGGTATTAATAAGTGAAGAGTGCTTATGACATGGAAGATAAAGAAGTTTTAGATCGACTAGCAAATATGCATATTAACTTTTCTACTGATGAAGCTTTCAAAGAATATCACAATGCGATGCAAATGCATGATATGAATTATCTTAGATATACTTTAGAAAATGCATTGTCAGCTTGTGATACAACACGCGCTATTTAAATAGCAATGAATAAGATAAGTCTGAAACAAGGCTTATTTTATTTTGAGTAATTTTCTATCAATACCTCCCGACGTTGGCATTAATCATTTGATATATACATAATTGAATTTTGAAATCTACAAATAAGGCTAAATAACATGTTATACAGACCAAATGAAACATATTAAAATTACTGAATGTTAAATAGTAAAATGATATACTATTTTAGGTGGAGATTTAGTCAGTAACATAAAGAAGGTGTAAGCATGTTATATTTAGTTTTTTCTATAGTCGTAGCTTTTTTAATGGGTATTGGGGTAATCGTTGTAAGAATGAAGGCGCAACAATATCCAGTAAATGAAAAGAAAATTATTTTACCGCCGTTTTTTATGGCAACAGGTGCATTAATGTATGTTGTTCCTTATTTCAGGTTAACAGGTATGGAAATAATAGAATGCATTATATTAGGCGTGCTTTTCTCAACGATATTGATTTGGACGTCTCGTTTTGAGACATACGGTAGTGAAATATATATGAAGCGATCTAAAGCTTTTCCTATTATCTTAATTTCGCTATTGTTGATTAGAACGATTATAAAAATATTTATTAGTAATAAAATAGATCCAGGTGAAATTGCTGGCATGTTTTTCTTACTAGCATTTTGTATGATTGTACCTTGGAGATTGGCTATGTTATATCAATATAAAAAAGTTAAGAAAACATTAATTAAATAAGCGAAATATGTAATAATACTAGTGTAATTGAATATGCTTGATACAAATGGCTACTAAATTTCCTTAAAAATCACGGAATTTAAGTAGCCTGTTTTATATTTTGAGAAATTACTTGAGTATTAAGTTGGAGTATTATATCATAAAATCGAACGGATGTTCTATTAGGAGTGATAGAATGAAAATTATACATACAGCTGATTGGCATTTAGGTAGGATTTTGAATGGAAAATCTTTACTGGAAGACCAATCACATATATTAAACCAATTTATAGATAAAATGAACGACGAAAAACCAGACGTAATCGTAATAGCAGGTGATTTATACGATACAAGTTATCCGAACAAAGCAGCAATTCAGTTATTAGAAAATACAATTAATACGTTAAATTTAGAAATGAACATTCCTTTAGTGATTATAAGTGGAAATCACGACAGTAAAGAACGGTTAAATTATGGCTCAAAGTGGTTTGAAAAATCTCAACTTTATATTAGAACCTCATTAGAAGATATGTGTTATCCTATTTCGATTGGAAATATTGATTTTTATACATTACCATTTTCTACTGTGAATGAAACAAGTTATTTTTTTAATGATAAAACGATTGAAACGCATCAACATGCCGTGAATAAATCAATAGAATTTATAACGCAGAATATAAATGAAAATAAAGTGAATATGCTGGTAGGACATCTCACAGTCCAAGGTGGTATTCGCAGCGAATCTGAAAGAGCATTGACAATTGGCACTGTTGAATCAGTTGCAGAAAATTCATTCCAACAATTTGATGCAGTATTGTTAGGGCATTTACATCATCCATTTAGTATAAATTCGGATGTTATTCATTATAGTGGTTCTTTATTACAATATTCTTTTTCAGAAGCTACACAACCTAAAGGTTATAGGGTAATTGAAGTGATAGATCATAAATTAAAAAATGAATTTAAACCATTAACCCCTTTAAGACAATTAGAAGTCATTGAAGGGGACTACGAAGATGCTATCCAAGAAAAATTAGACATAAAAGATAAAAACAATTATTTACATTTTAAACTAAAACACATGTCACATGTTAGTGATCCTATGATGCATTTGAAACAAATTTATCCAAACACGTTGTCACTTACCAATAGTTCGTTTGAATTTAATACCTCGTTACATCATGAAAATATAGAAATACAAAAATTAGATGATAAAACAATCATTAATAAATTTTTTGAAAATATGACGGATGAAACATTAACGAGCGTTCAAAATAATAAAATTGGTAAAGTATTAAATCTTTTACTTGAAGGAGATCAGACTAAATGAGACCTTTAACTTTAAAATTAACTAATTTCGGCCCTTTTTTAGATGAAACAATTGATTTTCAACAAGTAAACAATGATCAATTGTTTTTAATTAGCGGAAAAACGGGATCAGGGAAAACGATGATATTTGATGCTATTGTGTTCGCTTTATTTGGTGAAGCATCGACAAAAGATAGAAACGAAGGGGATTTACGTAGTCACTTTGCAGATGCTAAATTACCAATGGTCGTTGAGTTCGAGTTTAAATTGAGAGATAGTATTTATAAAATTAATCGACAAGGTGCATTTGTAAAAGAAGGCAATAAAAATAAAACACTTGGTCAACTTTCGATTTATCAACTTGAAGATACATATGAATTACGTGAAAGTAAAGTGAATGCTGGAAATCAATTTATTAGAACGTTACTTGGAGTTAATTCGGAACAGTTTAGACAATTATTTATCCTTCCTCAGGGTGAATTTAAACGTTTCTTATTATCTAAAAGTATAGAAAAACAAGAAATACTAAGAACATTGTTTAATAGTCAAAGATTTGAAGAAATACAAAAATTGTTAAATGATGATGTTAAAGAGGTAAGGGCGAATATTGAAAAGCGATATCATACACTTGAAACGGATTGGATGGATTTGGATACTTTTGATGATAGTGTGTTAAAAGAATATAAAGAAGTTAGTTCAAGACAAACTGATAAAATTAAAGCATTAATACCACAATTCAAAAGTATAGGCGAATCTATTCAAAATGATTTATTAGCAGCTGAAAAAAGAAGTATTGAAAAATTTGAGCAAGCTGAAAATTTATTAAATCGTAATTTAAAACTTCAAGATGCTATGACAAGTCTTGAACAAAATAAGCAAAAGCAAGAAGATTTGTTATCCAATGAAAATCATATAAAAAATCAAATAAAACTATTAAATGAGATCAATGAGGTAAGACCACTTTCTAATTTACTTGATTCAAAAGAGAAACTTTTAAAAAAGCACGATGAGATAAAAAAAGATAAAACAGAAACAAAAGCAGTCATTTCAAATTTACAAAGACAATTAGAAGACTACGAGAAACAATTTGAAAAACATCAGAAACTATCTGAAACAATAGAGAAATCGAAATCATTTATAGAAAATTCTAAAATATTTTACAATAAATTTGATAAGTATAAAGATATATATCAACAAAGAGAAAATTTAAATTACACATATGTCGAGTTAAAATCAACGTATGAGCAACAAAAACAACTACTTAATCAATATATTGAAAAATTAAATGACAGAGAACCAGATTATAAAAGAAATGAACAACTTAATGAAAAAATACATCAGTTGGATTATGAAATTAAGGTTAACAAACAAAATGAGTTGAATAAAAACGAATATCAAGACTTGCAAAAGCGACAAACTAACATAACAAACCAAACTGAACATATTAATTCTGAAATGCGTGCATTAGACGCTAAATATGAAGCAATCGATAAAACTAATATAGATTTAAATAATAAACAAGATATGATATCTAAGTTACAATCAGTGCTAGCTATAGGTGATACTTGCCCACTTTGTGGCAATGAAATTCATGAAATTGAACATCATATAGATTTTGATGAACTTACCAAAAGACATAGTCAGCTTGATCATATAGAACAACAACGTCTAAAATTAAAAGAGCAAAAAATTAAATATGAAAGTGAATGGCATCACATTTCAGAACAGTTACATAGATTTAACTTAGATGATTTAGAAAAAACAAATTATACTGAGCTAGAATTAACTAAAGATAACTTATTAAAAGAAAAAAGATTGCTAGAAGAGGAAAATGAAGTAATTAGAAACCTTCAAGAGAAAATTTTTAATCTAAGGCAGAAATCACATGAGTTAGAATTGGATTTAAAAACGCAACAATTCAAATTAGATGAAAATACATTGATGATAAATGATTTTGAAAATACAACACAATATACAGACGTGGATAAATTTATTACTGCTTATGACAATTCATTAGTAAAAGTCAATGATTATCAAAAGCAATATGAATGGTTAGTACAGCAACTTCAAGAATCTAAAAACGCATTGTCACTTGAAATGAATAACAAAACACATCTTGACAATACTGAAGAGAGTTTGCAAAAGGATATTAAAGAAGCGGACCATAAAATCAACAATGAAATGAATAGAATTGGCTTTACATCATTAAAAGATGTAGAACACACGATTAATGAAATTCCTAATAAAACGAAAATAGAAGCAGAAATCAACAAATTTAATCAAGAGAAACAACAATTTGAGATTATCATCAAACAGCTGGAAACAGAAATTAATGACCAAAAATTATGTGATATTAATCAATTAAAAAAAGATTATGAGCAGGAAAAAATACAACTAGATCATGCCAAAGCGATGTTAAGTAAACATAATTATAAACTTGAGTTTAACAACAATAAAATTGATAATATTTATGCTATTATAAATCATTTAGAAAAAGAACTACAAGAACAACAAGAAGTTTTTCAATTAGCAGAAGTTTTATCTGGGAAAAATGAACAAAAATTAACTTTAGAAAATTTTGTTTTAATTTATTATTTAGAACGCATACTTGCGCATGCGAACCAACGCTTATCATTGATGACAGGTGAAAGGTATCAATTAGTTAGAAGGGAACAAACTTCAAAAGGGTATAGTGGCTTAGAAATAGATGTATTTGATTCGCACTCTAATAAGAAAAGACATATTACTTCGTTATCAGGAGGAGAAACCTTCCAGGCATCCTTAGCGCTGGCTTTAGGTCTGAGTGAAGTAGTACAACAGGAATCTGGTGGCATTGCATTAGATTCGATGTTTATAGACGAAGGATTTGGTACTTTAGATCAGGAGACCCTAGAAACTGCTTTGGATACACTACTTAGTTTAAAATCTTCTGGAAGAATGGTTGGAATTATTTCTCATGTTAGTGAATTAAAGCAACGTATTCCACTTATTTTAGAAGTGCAGACAGAACAATACCAAAGTAAAACAAAGTTTATAAAACAATAAAAGCATAAAAACAGTGAATTGCTTTATGAACAGTAATTCACTGTTTTTAATCTTAAAGAAATAGGTATATAAGGGCATTGAAGATGGTTATTTGATGATACTTATTTAAATAATTTCATTTTAAAATAAACTTAATGGAAGTTTATACATGGATGATATGTTGATTTAGGTTATAAGTTTAGTTTAATCATCTATTAATAATATGCAAAAGCCTTGTTTTTTATTGAGAATAGCTTAGACAAATAGCGCTAAATTTAAAACTAGGGGTGAAGTATTTGTAACAAAGAGTCTTATTATAAAAAGGAAATAGCAACAAGTTAGCTCGTCTTATGAATTAAAGGTAGAATGTCCAAATCACAAAATAATCCCGTAAATGAATGTTGAAAATTCATTTGCGGGATTATAGTTTAAGGAATTTCATCCTAATTTCTTACAAAAATACGTGCGTACTAAATAATAGATCGTGTTAACGTTTATTGTTTGTCACGTAATAAATCACGAATTTCTGTTAATAGTACTGTGTTTTCTTCAATTTCTTCTTCTTCTTGTTTAATCAATGTATTTGCAATTTTAACAAATATAAATAGTGCGAATGCAATAATAATAAAGTCAATAATCGATTGTACAAACATACCATATTTGATACCCATGAAGGACCAACTTTTGGCAAAATCAACGGTACCGAAGATTAAACCGATTAATGGCATGATAATATATGATACCAAAGCTGTTACAATTTTGTTGAAAGCTGCACCCATAACTACAGCTACTGCTAAATCTAAGACATTCCCTTTCAATGCAAAATCTTTAAATTCTTGTAGCATATTATTAAATTATGAAAATACTTTTTAAAAGTGAATTTGATATTAACATAGATGTTTGTTATTCTTATGAATGGTTAAACTAAAAAATAGAAATAAATTTATTTTTGCAAATTTCTATTTAGATTTAAAATTTAATATGAATATGAAAGGGAGTAATTAATTGTGAATTCTTCTGAAAATCAACCAAACGGTAAGAAGATATCCCCAGTATTTATTTATAGTGCGATTATTGTTGGTATCGTTGTTTTAATCGGGACAATTGTTCCAGAACAATTTGACAATGTTACTAACACAATTAAGCTATGGATTACAGATAAATTGGGTTGGTATTACTTAATTCTTACGACGTTTATTGTTTTCTTCTGTATTTTCCTAATTTTTAGTCCTATTGGAAAATTAAAGCTCGGTAAACCAAATGATAAACCAGAGTTTAATACGATATCTTGGTTTGCGATGCTATTCAGTGCTGGTATGGGTATAGGACTTGTGTTCTACGGTGCTGCTGAACCTATGGCAGATTTTGCTGCACCGCCAAATGCGGAACCTAAAACTACTGCAGCATATACTGAAGCATTACGTTCTACGTTTTTCCATTGGGGATTCCATGCGTGGTCTATTTATGGTGTGGTTGCATTAGCACTTGCTTACGCTCAGTTTAGAAAAGGAGAACCAGGACTTATCTCAAGAACGTTACGCCCTATCTTAGGCAATAAAGTAGAAGGTCCAATCGGAACGATCATTGACGTGTTAGCAGTATTTGCAACAGTTGTCGGTGTTGCTGTTTCGTTAGGTATGGGTGCACTACAAATCAATGGTGGTTTGAATTACCTATTTGGTGTACCAAATACTATTTGGGTACAAGCAATCATTATTGTGATCGTTACGATTCTATTTATTATGAGTGCATGGTCAGGTTTAAGTAGAGGTATCCAATACTTAAGTAATTTAAATATTAGCTTGGGTGCGGTCTTAATGATTGCAGTTTTAATTATTGGACCAACTGTGTTGATATTAAATATGATGACAAGTTCAACAGGTAGTTTATTAAATTCATTCCTATTTAATACTTTTGATACAGCAGCTCAAAACCCACAAAAACGTGAATGGATGTCTAGCTGGACACTTTACTATTGGGGCTGGTGGTTAAGTTGGAGTCCATTCGTAGGTATCTTTATAGCACGTGTTTCTAAAGGTCGTTCAGTACGTGAATTTATTGCTGGTGTACTTTTAGTACCTGCTTTAGTAAGTTTTGTATGGTTCAGCGTATTTGGTGTATTAGGTATTGAAACTGGTAAGAAAAATCCAGAACTATTCAATATGACTGCAGAAACACAACTATTTGGTGTGTTTAATGAAATACCATTTGGAATTATATTGTCGTTGATAGCACTAGTACTCATTGCATCATTCTTTATTACATCTGCCGACTCTGCAACATTTGTATTAGGTATGCAAACGACATTTGGTTCATTAGAACCTTCAAATGTTGTTAAAGTGACTTGGGGTATTGCTCAGTCATTAATTGCTTTCGTATTACTATTTGCAGGTGGAGGAAATGGTGCAGATGCGTTGAATGCAATTCAAAGTGCTGCGATAATTAGTGCGTTACCATTCTCCTTTGTAGTTATAATGATGATGATTTCTTTCTACAAGGATGCAAATAAGGAACGTAAATTCTTAGGCTTAACTTTAACGCCTAACAAACACAGATTACAAGATTATGTACAATATCAACAAGAAGATTTTGAAGATGATATAATTAATAGAAGAGCGCCGTTAAGAGACGCTGAAAAATCTGAAAAATAGTCTTAAAAACTGAGGGCCAACATAGGCTCTCAGTTTTTTGTATATATACTAATTGCTCTAAATTAATGATAATGATTCTCAATTAATAATAATAACTTATTACACGATACACTTGCGATAAGTTTTGCTTATACATGCTGATTGTAAATTCAAATCTAAATTATGGAGGTTTATAATGGTAGGTAGTTGTTTTAAGTTACATATAATTATACAATTTAATTAACGGCATATATTTACTAAAATTTTCAAGGGGGATTTATATGGCTTCTAATTTAAAAGAGCAAGCGAAAAAGTCATTCGAGCTAAATGGGAAATCATACACATACTATGATTTAAAAACTTTAGAAGAACAAGGTTTAACAAAGATATCCAAATTACCATATTCGATTAGAGTTTTACTAGAATCTGAATTGAGACAAGAAGATGGATTTGTTATTTCTGAAGAGCACATCAAAGCATTGTCAGAATTCAATAAAGGTACAGAAGGTGAAGTACCTTTCAAACCATCTCGTGTTATTTTACAAGATTTCACTGGTGTACCTGCAGTTGTTGACCTAGCGTCATTACGTAAAGCTATGAATGATGTTGGGGGAGACTTAAACAAAATCAACCCTGAAGTGCCAGTAGATTTAGTTATCGATCACTCAGTTCAAGTAGATAGCTATGCGAATCCAGACGCACTAGAAAGAAATATGAAATTAGAATTTGAAAGAAACTATGAACGTTATCAATTCTTAAATTGGGCTACTAAAGCATTTGATAACTATAGTGCAGTTCCACCAGCAACTGGTATTGTACACCAAGTTAACTTAGAGTACTTAGCAAACGTTGTTCACGCACGTGAAGTAGACGGAGAAACAGTTGCTTTTCCAGATACTTTAGTAGGTACTGACTCACATACAACTATGATTAATGGTCTAGGTGTATTAGGTTGGGGTGTAGGTGGTATTGAAGCCGAAGCTGGTATGCTTGGTCAACCTTCATACTTCCCAATTCCTGAAGTGATTGGTGTTAGATTATCCAATGCGTTACCTCAAGGTGCTACTGCAACAGATTTAGCATTACGTGTAACACAAGAATTACGTAAAAAAGGCGTTGTTGGTAAATTTGTTGAGTTCTTTGGTCCAGGTGTAGAACATCTACCATTAGCAGATAGAGCTACAATTGCAAATATGGCACCTGAATATGGTGCAACTTGTGGCTTCTTCCCTGTAGATGAAGAATCTTTAAAATATTTACGTTTAACTGGTCGTTCAGACGAACAAATTGAATTAGTTAAAACATATTTAGAAGAAAACAATATGTTCTTTACTGCTGATAAAGATGAACCAGATTATACAGACGTTGTTGAATTAGACTTAGCTACAGTTGAAGCTTCACTTTCAGGTCCGAAACGTCCACAAGATTTAATCTTCTTAAGTGATATGAAAGAAGAATTTGAAAAATCTGTTACTGCACCAGCTGGTAACCAAGGTCATGGTTTTGATGAGAGTGAATTTGATAAAACAGCAACAATTGAATTTAAAGATGGTTCTAAAACACAAATGACTACAGGTGACCTTGCTATTGCAGCAATTACATCTTGTACAAATACGTCAAATCCATATGTTATGTTAGGTGCCGGTTTGGTAGCTAAGAATGCAGTAGAAAAAGGCTTGAAAGTACCTGAATATGTTAAAACATCGTTAGCGCCAGGTTCTAAAGTTGTTACTGGTTATTTAAGAGATTCTGGTCTGCAAGAATATTTAGATGACTTAGGATTTAATTTAGTAGGTTATGGTTGTACGACATGTATCGGTAACTCAGGCCCATTATTAGAAGAAATCGAAAAAGCGATTGCTGAAGAAGATTTACTTGTGACTTCTGTTTTATCAGGTAACCGTAACTTTGAAGGACGTATTCATCCATTAGTAAAAGCGAACTATTTAGCATCACCTCAATTAGTAGTTGCATACGCACTTGCAGGTACAGTCGATATTGATTTACAAAATGAACCTTTAGGTAAAGGTAAAAATGGAGAAGATATCTACTTGAAAGATATTTGGCCAACAATTAAAGAAGTCGCAGATACTGTAGACAGTGTTGTTACTCCTGAATTGTTTAAAGAAGAATATGAAACTGTTTATAATAATAATGAAATGTGGAATGAAATCGATGTAACAGACCAACCGTTATATGATTTCGATCCAGAGTCAACTTATATTCAAAATCCATCATTCTTCCAAAACTTATCTAAAGAACCTGATGATATTAAATCATTAAATAATTTACGTATTATGGGTAAATTTGGAGATTCAGTTACGACTGACCATATTTCTCCAGCAGGTGCTATCGGTAAAGATACACCAGCAGGTAAATATTTATTAGATCATGACGTACCTATTCGTCAATTTAACTCTTATGGTTCTCGCCGTGGTAACCATGAGGTAATGGTTCGTGGTACTTTTGCTAATATTCGTATTAAAAACCAATTAGCACCAGGTACAGAAGGTGGTTTCACAACTTATTGGCCTACTGGTGAACAAATGCCTATATATGATGCAGCGATGAAATATAAAGAAGATGGCACTGGTTTAGTAGTATTAGCTGGTAATGATTACGGAATGGGCTCTTCTCGTGACTGGGCAGCTAAAGGTACAAATTTACTAGGTGTTAAAACTGTAATCGCTCAGAGTTATGAACGTATTCACCGTTCTAACTTAGTTATGATGGGTGTGTTACCTTTACAGTTTAAAGATGGCGAATCTGCTGATAGTTTAGGCTTAGATGGTACAGAAACGATTTCAGTAGATATCGATGAAAGTGTAAAACCACATGATTTAGTAAAAGTAACTGCTGAAAAAGAGAATGGAGAAGTTATTGACTTCGAAGCAGTTGCACGTTTCGACTCACATGTAGAAATTGATTACTATCGTAATGGTGGTATTTTACAATTAGTATTAAGAAATAAATTAGCAAATTAACTGTTCATTATGAATATAGTTAAGGCTGAGACAATATTTTGTGTCTCAGCCTTTATTTTAA